>JASLKB010000100.1 GCA_030747775.1 Acidimicrobiales bacterium
CGGTCGGAAGATCGAGGTCCAGGCCTGTGAGCCCTGGACCTGATCGGTCAACTGGCCGAGCTGCTCCTGCAGCGCTTGGCCGGTCGGCTTCTTGTCGTCAGCCACGGTGTCCGCTCTCCTGTGAAACCGTCGTTCGTCCGTTCATGTCAACTCAGCCCAGCCGCATTCCGTAGCCGTAGCCGTGAGTGTTGGTCCGCTGGTGGGCATCACCCTCAGCTGGCGCATCGCTGCACTTTCCAAGAATGATCACGCCAGTCGGGCAGCGGTCGACGCACAATGCACAGCGAGTGCACACGTCGTCGTCGATGGTGAAGATCACGTGGTCACTAGGATCCACGCCCGGCTGTTCGGTGCCCACCGACTCGGCCACCGCATCGGGCGAGACCATGTGGATGCACTTCCACGGGCAGATGTCCACACAGCCTTCGCACATGATGCACTCGGCCTGATCGATGTGGATGAACTGCTTGACCCGGTTGTTGGTCGTCATCCAGTCGGCGTCGACCTCGCGCAGGACGTAGTCGTCAACGAACTTGGGATGTGGGGGATTGGCGTCGGTGACGCTCACGCGCCGGCCCCCTCTCGGATTAGCGGTCGGCCGTACTCCGACGTCGGCTTTGGAGCATCGTCGGCCCTACCCCGATTCTGCCACTGACCCCACATAACGATGTTGCCGCCGAGGGCGATGCCGTAGATGACCACGGCCACCAGGTCACGAATGACCTGATAGGTCATGGTGAACGGCAGGGCCCACTCGACGATGCCCTGATCACCGGTCCACGGAAGTTCCGGGCCGACCAGGAAGCGGTCAGGACGCCAGTTGAGCTCGCTGTCAGCCCAGGTCAGCCACTGGTGGGGCACCACTCCATAACCCCACCAGAGCAGGAAGAAGACGTAGGTAGCGAAGACCATGGCTTCGCCCCAGGTGAAGTCCTTGTCGGCCGGCGTGCGCTTCCGGTACCAATCAACGCCACCCATGAGGACCAGCATCACGATGATGGATGTCACGAACGCGACCATCGATCAGGGCCCTCCCTCAGTGGCTCAAGTGGACTTCGTGAAAAGGTGCACAAGCAGTACGGGCACCATGCTAACGGTTGTACATCCGCCGCGACGACCGACAACCGACGGTTCCGACCGATGGTCGTACTGGCGGAATTCGATGCTGACCGGGAGGACGATCCGGTGGGCGTTTCTATCACGAAGCCGCCCGGACCGGCCACCTGTTCTCTGGTCGTTTCGAACCGGTTCCAGGCTCGTTTCGAGCTCATTGCCAACGGGCCCGGTGCCCTACCCGATACCCGACAGGCAACACCCGCAACCGCTGCGGCCCAGCGCGCCCGCGGCCCAGCGCGCCCGCTAACCTGCCCGTGTTCAAGACTGGCGTCCCGGTCCGACTTGGCCTCACAGCCGACCGGAACCACGACTCCCGCCGCACCGTCAGACTCCTCCGGAGCCCACGTTGACCGAGATCCCCGAGCACCTCCTGAAGCGGGCCAAGGCTGCCAAGGCCAAGGCCACCGGCGCCGACGCCCCAGCAGCCGATGCTCCAGGCGAAGCCGCCGCCGAAGCACCGGCCACACCGGCGGCCGAGACCACGCCGATACCGGTGGTCGAGGCACCCCCGGCCCCCGTTGCGCCCTACGTGGCTGCAGCCAAGGCCCGCAAGACGATCCCGTGGTGGGCCGCTGGCGCGCTCCTATTGCTCCCCATCTGGGCCATCTCCTACGTCGGAACCCTCGAACGGCCGCCACAGGAAGCCACCGGCATGCTGGCCGAGGGCGACCATGTCTATGAAGCACGCTGTGCCAGTTGCCACGGCGCCACCGGCGCCGGCGGCAGCGGCTATGCCATGGCTGATGGCGAGGTACTCATTACCTTCCCGACGACAGCGGCCCATATCGAGTGGGTCGCCAAGGGCTCCGATGGATTCGGACTCGGCAACGGCTACGGCGACGCCAGCCGCGGTCGGATCGTCGAGGGCGGCATGCCCGGCTGGGCCGATGTGCTCACCACCGAGGAACTAATCGGCGTGGTGCTCCATGAGCGGGCCCGCCTGTCGGGTTCGGACGAGGACGCTGCATTGGCCGAAGCCATCGACCACGCCGTCGACAGCGGCACCCTGGACCTCCACGGTCATCTTGACCCGGCCACGGTGACCATCGACGAGATCCAGACCATCCTGGACTCCGTCGGTGAGGGCCACGACGGGCACTGACCCACCGATCGGCCCCTACTGGACCAACGTCCGACCGAGACCGACGTCGAGCACCCCATGACAGACTCTCCTTCCAGCGGCGGGTCCCACGACCCCACCGTCGACCTCCTCGTTGTCGGTGGTGGACCCGCGGGCGCGGCAACCGCCTACTGGGCGGCCACTCACGGTCTCGACGTGGTGATAGTCGAACGCAAGACCTTCCCCCGCGACAAGACCTGCGGAGACGGCCTGACCCCGCGGGCTGTCCACCAGCTCGAAGTAATGGGCCTCGGACCGACCCTTGAGCAATACCACCGCTTCGAGGGCCTCCGGGCCATCGCTCATGGACGAACCCTCGAAATGGCCTGGCCGGACCACTCCACCTACCCGTCCTACGGCTACGTGGTACGACGCTGCGATCTGGACGCCTTCGTGGCTGACCACGCTGTAACCGCCGGGGCGACCCTCCTCCAAGGGACTGAGGCCCTGCGGCCCGTCGACCCGCCCAACGGAGCGATAACCGGCGCCATTGGTGGCGCAATCGTGTTGGACAGGGCCTCGGGTATCGAACGGACCATCCGTTCCCGACACGTAGTAGTGGCCGACGGCGCCAACTCCCGCTTCGGTCGGGAGCTGGGCACGGTGCGAGACCGGGCTTATCCGATGGGCATGGCCATCCGGGGTTACTTCGAGAGCCCGCTGCACGACGACCCGTGGATCGAGTCGTCCCTCGACGTCAGGGACCGCGAGGGCAGCGCCATGCCAGGCTACGGATGGATCTTCCCGGTGGGCAACGGCACCATCAACGTCGGCATCGGCCTCCTGTCGACCTTCCGGGACTACAAAGAGATCAATACCAGCCAACTGTTCGAGGAGTTCGCCCGCACGCTGCCCGAGCACTGGCAGATCGACCCGACCCGACCCATCGCCCCACCGACCGGCGGTCGACTCCCGATGGCGGGTTCTGTCGGGCCCAAGGCCGGGCCTAACTGGCTGGTGGTGGGCGATGCGGCCGGCTCGGTCAACCCCTTCAACGGCGAGGGCATCGACTATGCCTACGAAACGGGACGCATGGCCGCCGGTCTGATAGCCGAGGCATCGGCCCGGGGAGACAACGCCGTCCTGGCCCGCTACCCCGATTTACTCAACGAAGAGTACGGCCTCTACTTCAAGGTGGCCCGCCTCTTCTCCCGAGTGATCGGCAACCCGACGCTCATCCGGGAACTGACCCGGGTGGGAATGCGTTCCCAACCCCTCATGGAGTGGGCCCTCCGGATCATGGCCAACCTGATGCGCGACGAAGACCGAGGCGCGGCCGAATCCGCGTATACGGCGATTGCCGGCATCGTCCGATTGGTCCCCGACCGGATGGTCGACGCCTGACCAACCCGACCACCCGCTTGCCATGACCCCGATCGATGGTCATGTCGGGCGAGAATGGCGGACGTGAACCACTCCCTCGACGACGGACTTCCAACCGGCGGCCCGGCCAACGCCGCGTCAGCGTGGATCGAACTTGAGGGTCTGGCCGAAGGGCTACTGCCCTCGCTTCGCAACCTGTTCGAAAGCGACGCCACCCGCGGCACGCGTCTCAGCATCGATTGTGCTGACCTCTGGATCGACCTGTCCCGTCAGCACCTGACCAACGAGGTCCTCGGGCACCTGCACGACCTGGCCCACCAACGCCGGGTCTCGGACACCCTCACGAAAGTGCTGCATGGCGACACCGTGAACGGTTCGGAGGACCGTGCAGCCATCCACGGCGCTCTCCGGACCCGGAACCGAGAGCCGTCCAAGCCAGACGTCAAGGCCGCTTTTGCCACCTTCGACCAGATGGCTGAACTGGCGACGAGCATCCGTGCCGGGACGGCGATGGGTGCCACCGGACATCGGATCACCGCCCTGGTCCAGCTCGGCATCGGCGGCAGCCACCTCGGACCGGCGCTGGCCGTGGACGCCCTCAGGCACCTCGTCCACCCCGACCTCGCCATCCGGTTCTCCCCGGGCGTCGATGCCGACGACCTGGACGAGGCCCTCCTCGGCCTGGATCCGACGTCGACCCTGGTGGTTGCCTGTTCGAAGTCGTTCACCACCATCGAGACGCTGACCGCGCTGGACGGTGCTATCGCCTGGCTGGCCACCGGCGTGGGAGACCGGGCGATCGACCACGTGCTCGCGGTGACAGCGGCACCTGACCGGGCCCGGGACCGCGGGATTCACGAAAACCACACCTTCGAAATCCCGATCGCAGTGGGCGGCCGGTTCTCCGTGGGTTCTGCTGTTGGCCTACCTGTGATGGTGGCCATCGGCGTGGAGGCCTTCGACGAACTTCTGGCCGGGATGAGCACTATGGACACGCTGTCGGCCGACCTGCCAGTGGAAGAGAACGCTGCTGTCCTACTCGCACTGGTGGACGTGTGGAACCACTGCCATCTCGGGCGGGGATCGGTGGCCGTGGTCCCCTACGCCCACCGGCTCCGCCTGTTCATCCCCTGGCTGCAGCAACTGTCGATGGAGAGCCTCGGCAAGCGGGTGTGCCATGACGGCTCCGACCCCGAGACGGCCACCGGAGCGGTCATCTGGGGGGCGACCGGCACCGACGCACAGCACGCCTTCTTCCAACTCCTCCACCAGGGAACAGAGGTCGTCCCCGTGGACCTCATCGGCGTGGCCCGACCGGCCACCGACGACCCACGGGCCAGAGCGGCCTCCGACCTGCTCATCACCAACTTGGCGGCCCAGGCCGACGCCATGGCCTTCGGTCGGACAGCCGACGAGCTCCGGGCCGACGGAGTGGACGAGGAGCTGGTGGCACACCGGACCATTCCAGGAGACCGACCCTCGACGGGCATCCTGCTTGGTGAATTGACGCCGTCGACGCTCGGCCAGTTGATGGCCCTCCACGAGAACCGCACAGTGGCCACCGCAGCACTGTTGGGGATCAACCCGTTCGACCAATGGGGTGTCGAACTGGGCAAGCAGATAGCAGGAGATCTCGCCGATAGGTCGGCGCCGGAGTCCGAACTGCTCCGACGGGCCCGCTCACTCCGGGAGGACTGACCGGAACCCGAAACGGTCACCGATCAGTCCGCCAAAGGCTGGCTTTCAGAAACGGGCAGCAACGGCCTCTGCCGAGTCGGCTGCGATCTGGATGGTCTCGTCGACCACCGCATCGCCGTGGGCAAGGCTTGGGAACAGCGCCTCATAGGGTCCGGGAGCCAGGGCCACGCCCCGGTCCAGAAGAGCGTGGAACACCTTCGGATACACGCCGTTGTCGGCCACCACCTTCGCCTCGTCGAAGTCGGTCGGCGGATCGGCTCCGAAGAACAGGCCGAGCAAGGACCCCACCTGGGGCAGCACTGAAGTCAGGCCGGCACCACCAAAGGCTGAGACCAGACCGTCAGCCAGTCGGGTGGTCGTGGCGGTCAGGCGGTCGAAGGCACCATCGTCGAGCAGTTCCAGAGTGGTCCGGCCAGCCGCCATGGCCAACGGGTTTCCAGACAGCGTGCCTCCTTGGTACACGCCACCCAGCGGAGCAAGGTGCTCCATGACGTCCCATCGTCCACCGAAGGCTCCGACAGGCAGTCCTCCACCGATGACCTTGCCAAAGCACCACAGGTCCGGTGTCACGCCAAACCGTTCGGTGGCACCTCCGCGGGCCAGACGGAACCCGGTGATGACCTCGTCGAAGATCAGGAGGGCGCCCGTCGCGTCGCACGCGGCACGCAACCCCTCGAGGAAGCCCTCGGCCGGGGCGACCAGGCCCATGTTGGCGGCTACCGGCTCCACGATCACCGCGGCGATGGTGTTGTTAACGGCGGGAACCACGTTGTATGGGGCGACGACGGTGTCGACCACCGCGCCGTCGGTCACCCCGTCGCAGCCTGACAGGCCTTGATTGGCCACACCGCTGCCGCCGGCAGCCAGCAGCGCATCGGCGTGGCCGTGGTAGCAGCCAGCGAACTTGACGATGCCCGATCGGCCAGTGGCGCCGCGGGCCAGACGGATGGCCGACATGGTGGCCTCGGTTCCCGACGAGACGAATCGCACGGCCTCTAGACCGGCGATCCGGTCCACCACCATCTCGGCCAGCACAACTTCGGCCTCGGTCGGCGCCCCGTAGGAGGTCCCGGCCGACGCCGCCCGGGTAACGGCCTCGAGTACCGCCGGATGAGCATGGCCCAGGATGCCAGGGCCGTAGGACTGTACGTAGTCGATGTACCGACGACCCTCAGCGTCCCAGACATAAGGACCCTCGGCCCGGTCCACGAAGTAGGGGGTGCCACCCACGGACCCGAAGGCCCGGACCGGCGAGTTCACCCCGCCGGGGATGACCCGTTGGGCGCGGTCGAAGAGGTCGAGGTTGGCGCCCAAGATTCGAGCCTCAGCGTCCGAGGATCTCGGCAGCTCGTCGGGCCAGATAGGTGAGGATGAAGTCGGCACCAGCCCGGCGGATGGACAGCAGGTGTTCCATGCCGACGGCATCACCATCCAGCCAACCGTTGGCCGCTGCGGCCTGCACCATCGCGTACTCGCCACTGACGTGATAGGCGGCCACCGGCACGTCGACGGTGGCCCTGGTCTCGGCGATCACGTCGAGGTAGGCCAGCGCTGGCTTGACCATCACCATGTCAGCGCCCTGCTCGACGTCGCCAAGCACCTCCACCATGGCCTCGCGGGCGTTGGGCGGATCCTGCTGGTAACCCTTCCGATCACCACCGTCGGCGATCTCGACGTCGACGGCGTCACGGAACGGCCCGTAGAGCGCCGAGGCGTACTTGGCGGCATAGGCGAGGATGGCCGTCTGCTGGTGGCCAGCGTCGTCCAGGGCAGTGCGGATGGCCGCCACCTGACCGTCCATCATCCCCGACGGGGCAGTGACGGCGACCCCGGCATCGGCTTGGGCCACGGCGGCCCGGGCATACATCTCGAGGGTGGCGTCGTTGTCAACCGACCCGTTCCCATCCAGCACGCCACAGTGTCCATGGTCGGTGTACTCGTCCACGCACAGGTCGGCCATAAGGACCAAGTCGTCGCCCACCTCGTCGCGAAGGTCCCGCAGGGCCATCTGGACGATGCCGTCCGGGTTCCAGGCCTCGGAACCGACAGCGTCCTTGCTCTTGGGTATTCCGAAGAGGATGACGGCCGGGACCCCGAGGTCACGCAGGGCGGCCACCTCGGCCCGCAGGCTGGCCCGGGTGTGCTGGACAACGCCGGGCAGGGAATCCACGGGCTGGGGGTCGTCGATGCCCTCGCGGACGAATAAGGGGGCGACCAGGTCGTCAACCGACAAGCGGGCCTCGGCGACGAGGCGCCGCATGGCGGCGGTACGGCGCAAGCGGCGGGGTCGCGAGACGAGGTGGTCCACGACCGGAGCCTACGGAGGCGGCGTCCCCGGCCGGTCAGTCGGGCGGGTCAGTCGGCGAGGTCGCCGACGCTGACCGCCCACGCCTCGACGGCATCCACTAAGCCTGCGACCGAATGTGAGCCGGCCTCCACGACACGATGCCCAGCCGATCGGGCCGCAGCTGCACTAATCGGGCCGATGCACGCCGCATCGACCGGAACCACCGACGAACCCGCAGACCCAGCAAACAAGCCGTGGTACCGGTGGACCGTGGACTCGGACGTGAAGGTCACTAGATCAGCCGTCGCGGCGGCGACCAGAACCTCCGGATCCACCTCGGGGACCACGTTCCGATAGGCAACCACCACGTCAACCGCCCAGCCGGCAGCCCGTAAGCCGTCGGGAAGGACATCCCGGGCCGTCTCTGCCCGAGCTAGGAGGACCCGAGACCCGGCGGCACCATCCATCGGCGCCGGAAACTCGGCCAACAGCCCCTCGGCTACGGCCTTGGCGGGCACTAGGTCCACCACGTGCCCAGTGTTCAAGAGGGGCTCCGCGGTCTTCGGGCCGACCACGGCAATCCGACCAGGAAACAGTCGGCCCTTGAGTGCGTCGACCACACGGGAAGCCCCGTTGGGTGAGGTCACCACGATCCAGTCGTAGCCGCCGTCGACCGCCCGTTCCGCGGCGGCGATCAGCGCTGCCCCCTCATCAGCCGAATCGACGATGGCGATCACGGGAAGTTCGACCACAGTGGCCCCCCGGTCACGGAGAGCACAAGACAATGACCCCGCTTGGTCGGTGGCTCTGGTCACCACCACGGTGCGACCGGCCAACGGACCGGAATCCGATCCAGTCACCGGCCCAGCAGGGCGGCCCCACCCCGGTCATCGAGGAGATGTCGGGCCACCGCCCGTCCCAGCGACGACCCATCGGGCCCGGTGCGCTCCTCCACCAACAGAGTGGCACCGTCCATGGACGACACCGAACCAGTTAGGCACAGATCGATCTCCGGTCCGTCGGAGACGCCCATGATCACAGCGTGAGCGGCAACCGGTAGATC
>JASLKB010000101.1 GCA_030747775.1 Acidimicrobiales bacterium
ATCGCCCAGTTGGCCATGTACGTCGACATTGACGGCATGGAGCCTGAGGACGCCGCTGCGAAGTGGCTGGCCGACAACACAGATCGGGTGAACGCCTGGGTTGGCTAACCCACGCCATAGAGCACCGCACCTGACGGTGTCGTAGTGTCGGGCCGGTCGCCGGGGCCCACCCCCTCGGCGGCCGGCCCGATGCCGTCCTATGCCCGCTCAACGGCGGACTGGCCGGCAACAGGGTCAAGAGAATCGCAACCCACCAAGTCACTAACGGGGGACTCGCTCCCCCACTCGAGGCCGAACCGATGAATCAGCCCAAGATCGCCTGCAGGAACGTCTGGAAGCTGTACGGACCCGACCCCGAGAAGTTCCTCGCAACCCACGGTGGCAACCCATCCACCGAAGCCATCAAGGAGGCCGGCTACATCCCCGCCGTCCGCGACGCCTCCCTGGAGGTCCACGAGGGCGAGATCGTTGTGCTGATGGGTCTTAGCGGTTCGGGGAAGTCGACCCTCGTCCGCTGTATGTCTCGCCTCATCGAGCCGACCGCCGGCGAGATCGACTTCGACGGTGAGGACCTGCGTGCCGCCTCCGAGCGAGAGCTGGTCGAACTTCGTCGGCACAAGATGGGCATGGTGTTCCAGCACTTCGCGCTGTTCCCGCACCGCACGGTGCTCGAAAACGTCGCCTTTCCGCTCGAGGTCCAGGGTGTCGACGTGACCACTCGGAACGATCGGGCCCTCGAAATCATCGATCTTGTCGGGCTGCACGGACGGGGTGACTACTACCCCAGGGAACTCTCCGGTGGACAACAGCAGCGTGTCGGTATCGGTCGCTCACTGGCTGTTGAGCCCGACGTCTGGTTCCTCGACGAACCGTTCTCCGCCCTCGACGCCCTCATTCGACGCGACATGCAGGATGAGTTCCTCCGACTCCAATCGACGTTGCAGAAGACGATCATCTTCATCACGCACGACTTCGATGAAGCCATCCGTCTCGCTGATCGGATCGCCATCATGCGCGACGGGGTGATCGACCAGTTGGGCACCGCCGAGGAACTGATCACCAACCCGGGTTCGGACTACGTCGCGGCGTTTACCAAGAACGTCTCTCGGGCCAAGTTGCTCCGGGTCCACACCCTGATGGGCCCAACCTCGGATGATGCCGAGGGCGAGGTCGACGGAAGCGTGTTCGTGGCATCGGTGGCCAGTCAGATCCTCAGTTCCACGGTCCCGCTGAGGGTGGTCGAAGACGGCGAGGTTATTGGCTCGATCACCGCTGCGCAGGTGAACGAAGCACTCTTCGAGTCCGAGTGATCACCAGGCCATGACGAATCCGACCACGTCCGAACCCCTCGACACCTCCGACGCTGCTTCGGCCGACGGACCAGCGAAGCAACTCTCTAGGCGCCAGAAGGCGGCGATGGCCTTCGGCCCGTTCCTGATCCTGTGGTTCGCCTGGTGGAGGCTCGGGTCACACCACATCACTCGAACCGGGAAGTACGAAGGGGAGTCCGCGGCGCTTGAATGGCTGTACCGGGTTCCGCGAACCTGGACCGTCGACTGGTTCAACTTTGCGGGCCGGGACGGCTTCGCCAACGTCAGTTACGGGGCCACGGGGTGGGTGAACACCTGGTTCGACCATCTCCGCTACAAGGAGTTCTTTCAGTTCACCGTGGCTTGGCACCTATCCAAGGGGCCGTGGCTGTTGCTCCTTCTGGCCTGCCTCGGGGCAGTCGGCTGGACGGCCTGGCGTACCCGTAGCAATCGATGGCTGGTTGGCACCGTCGCCGTGGCATGGGTGGGCTGGTCGGTTGACCTGTTGGACTTCCTACACATTCCCACGACACCGTGGGTCTACGTCTTCCTGGTGGTCGGCATCGCCTCGGTAATTTGGACTCTGCGGAATCGGACGTTCGAACGGACGGCGGCGACCACGGCCATCGCCGCCATCGGGTGGTTGGCCCTGCAGACCAACGAGGAGTCCTTTAACGTCAAGGCCTTCTTCCGCCAGGTCGCACGATGGCTGGAGTTCCCCCTAGACGTCACCGAAGGGCTTCTCATCAGCGGCTACGGGCCGTGGCACCTTCCCGATATGCCGTGGCTGTTCATCTTCGCCCTCCTCGTCGGTGGCGCGGGCTGGCTGGCCTGGCAGCGCCGGAGCACCGCCCTAACCGTGACGACCCTCCTGTTGGGCTGGATGGCCGTGGTGAGCCTCTACGAGCCGTGGCATATCCCGGCCCTGCCGTGGGTCGTGATCGCCGGCCTCTTCGGTGTCGTCGGCTGGAAGTTGGGTGGCTGGCGCCTCACCCTCCTGTCGGTCGGGTTCATTCTCTACGCCGCCTTCATTGGCGAGCCCGCGGAGCAGGCTGGGGCGGAGACCCGATGGGACAAGACAATGATCACGCTGTCTGCGGTCCTGGTGGCTGTTCCGATTGCCGCCCTGCTTGGAGCTCTCATCGGCCTGGTGGCCGCCAAGCGACGTCGGGTCGAACAGTTCCTGATCCCGATCATGAACCTCACCCAGGCCTTCCCGCACTTCACCTTCCTTATCCCGATCGGCGTCTTCATTGGCCTCTCGCACAAGGCTGGTGTCATCGCCACGATCGCCTACGCCATCCCACCCATGGCACGCGTGACGATCCTCGGTATCCAGGGGATCTCAAAGGAAGTGGTCGAGGCAGGGATCATGGGCGGCTGCACGCGGCGGCAGATGTTGTGGAAGGTAGAGCTACCCGCCGCCCGCCACGCCCTCCTGGTTGGCATCAACCAGGTGGTAATGGAATGCCTGGCCATGGTGGTTATCGCGTCCTTCGTCGGCACCGCCGGCCTGGGACAGGACCTCCTATTCCGCCTTACGGGACTAAACATCGGCGCCGGAACGGAGATCGGGATCGCCATTGTCGTCATGGCCATCACCCTGGATCGCCTCAGCCAGGCGCTGGGTCGACTCCAACCGACTCGCCACGCACCGGACGTACCCTTCTGGAAACGCCACCCCTACCTCCTGGCCACAGGGGCCGTGGTGGCGAGCGGCCTCCTCCTGGCTCAGGCTTGGGATGCCGCCTTCCGCGTCCCCAACTCGTGGATGTGGGGCCATGAGGCCTTTTGGGAATTCCTCGTGGACAATGGAAAGAGCGACGTGTCGTGGTGGCACCTGTCCGGTGGCCGGTGGTTGGTGCTCTTCCTGGCTGCCATCGCAGTCGCCGGATGGAGGGCCTGGGACACCCGACGCTACCGCTGGCTCATCGGTGCGGCCGCCGTGACCGTGGTGGGATGGTCCGTCGATTTGTTCGACTTCCTGCACCTGTCTACAAAGCCGTGGATCTACGTCTTCGTGGCGGCCGGCGTCGCCGCCTTGGCGTATGGCTCATGGATGCGCACCAGGCTGCTGGCCCGAGCCTCCGAGGACGGCCCCGCTGACGCTGGAGCGGCCTCCCAAGACCTACATGCGCTGCTCTTCACCTGGACGGCGGCCATGACGGTGATCGTGACGCTCGGCTGGGTGACCCTCCGAACCATCGACGACTCCTTCACCGTCAACCTCCGCGACATCACCATCGCCTTCCGGGATTTCCTCGAGTCCTGGCTCCTGTTGCCCATGCGCGACGCTTATCTCACCGTTCCCTGGATAGGCCTCGTCCTACTATTCGGTGTAGTTGGATACCTCATCAACGGTCTCCGACCCGCCCTGATGGCCGCAGGCATGGTCGCCTTTATCTCCCTCGCCGGGTTCTGGTGGCAGGCCATGTGGAACTTCTACCAGTTGACCTTTGCCGTGTTGCTGGCAATCGTCTTCGGCGTTCCGTTCGGGATCTGGGCGGCAACTACGGCACGGCGCAACACGGCAGTACAAGTGGTCCTCGACTTCTTCCAGACCTTCCCGTCATTCGTCTACCTGTTCCCAGCCATCATGTTCTTCGACGTCTCCGAAACGGCAATCATTGTCGCCGTTGTCCTCTCCGCATCCGTACCGGCCATCCGGTACACGATCTTCGGTATCCAGAACGTGCCGGCGCCACTGGTCGAGGCGTCCACAATGGCCGGCTGTACCCGACGGCAGACCCTCTGGAAGGTGAAGTTGCCGATGGCCGTGCCGGAGATCATGCTCGGCATCAACCAAACGATCATGTTCGGTCTCTTCATGGTGATGATCGCCGGCCTCATCAAGACCACGGGTCTGGCGCGGGAACTCATCGAGGCCCAGCCCAACATCGACAGTGGCCGAGCTATCGTCGCCGGCATTGCCGTGGCCTGCATAGGCATGGCGTCGGACATTTTGATCTCCGAATGGGCCGACAAGCGCAAGCGCCAACTCGGCCTCCTTTCCTGACCCAGGCCTCGGAGGAAACGACATGACCAGAGCAGCCATCCTCGGCGCGGGTCCCAGCGGCCTGGCCATGCTGAGAGCCTTCGCCTCGGCAAAGGAGAAGGGCGCCGAGGTGCCCGAGGTCGTCTGCTACGAGAAGCAGGCCGACTGGGGCGGCCTGTGGAACTACACGTGGCGTACCGGGGTCGACGAGTACGGCGAGTCGGTCCACGGATCGATGTACAGGTACCTGTGGTCCAACGGTCCGAAGGAGTGCCTGGAGTTCGCCGACTACGGCTTCGAGGAGCACTTCGGCAAGCCCATCGCCTCCTATCCGCCACGAGAAGTCCTCTGGGACTACATCAAGGGGCGTGTGGAGAAGAGCAACGTCCGCGACCAGATCCGATTCCGCACTCCGGTCCGCGACGTGTCCTACAACGACGCGACCGGCCAGTTCACGGTGACCGCCCATGACCTAAAGGCCGACACCATCAGCTCCGAAGAGTTCGACCACGTCGTCGTGGCCACTGGCCATTTCTCGGTACCCAACGTCCCCCACTACCCCGGCTTCGAACGGTTCCTGGGTCGGATCCTGCACGCCCACGACTTCCGGGACGCCATCGAATTCACCGGCAAGGACATCCTCATCGTGGGGGCCAGCTACTCCGCCGAGGACATCGGCTCGCAGTGCCACAAGTACGGCGCCAACCGGATCTACTGCACCTCACGGGCCGGGTCCATGGGCTACGACTGGCCCGACAACTGGGAGGAACTGCCGATCCTCACCCACGTCGACGGCAACACCGTCCACTTCTCCGATGGCCAGACCCGCGACGTCCACGCCATCATCCTGTGCACCGGCTACCTGCACCACTTCCCGTTCCTGACCGACGACCTGCGGCTCGAAACGGCCAACCGGCTCTGGGTCGAGGGCCTCTACAAGGGTGTCGTCTGGGAGGCGAACACCAACCTCTTCTACCTCGGGATGCAGGACCAGTACTACACGTTCAACATGTTCGACGCGCAGGCCTGGTACGCCCGCGACGTCATGATGGGACGCATCGATCTTCCGTCAGCCGAGGAAATGGCCGCCGACGGGGCCATCTGGCTGGCCCGCGAGGAAGCACTCGAGACGGCCTACGAAGAAATCGACTTCCAAGGCGACTACACCCAGGCCCTGGTCGACGAGACCGACTATCCGGACTTCAACATCCCGGCAGTGAACCAGATGTTCAAGGACTGGAAGGGCCACAAGAAGGCAGACATCATGGGCTACCGGAACCTCGGCTTCCCGTCGACGCTGACTGGGACCGTAGCGCCACCCCACCACACTCCGTGGCTGGAAGCCCTGGACGACTCGATGACCACCTATCTGCTGGACGAAGCCCCGGAAGGTGGGGGCTGAGCTCCACCAAAGGAGCCGACGGGATCAACTCCAGGGATAGGGCGAGTTGCTCTCCGGGTGGAGCTTGCCCAGGGCATACCGGCTGTACCGGAACGGTTCCAGCAGAACCTGCGTGTCACCGACCAGTTCCTTAGCCACCAGGGCGCCGACGCCCACCATCTTGAAACCATGGTTCGAATCCGCGATCACGTAGACGTTCTCGCAGAAGGTGTCGAACACCGGAAAGCTGTCCGGGGTGAAGGCCCCAATGCCACCGGACGGAGCGTGGCTCATCAGGCTGGCCTTGCCCTCGAAGCGCTCCTGACAGTGCGACAGCGCGGCGGCCCAGACGGCCCGGAAGTCCTCGCCGACCACGAAGTCGGGGCTGGCCGGACCGTACGGATCAATGGCCACGTCGCGCCACGGCTTCTCGACGGGGTAGGGCATGTAGCCGCCCTGCACGCCACCGAAGTTGAAATCAGGCTTGTAGTAGATACCCCACTTGCCATCGACCAGGACATTGCCGTCCTCATCGCACAGGGTGGCGTCGGCGTCCACGTGCACAACCGGCGGCATGTCGCCAGCATTATTCATGAGGTAGTCGGGATCGACGTCCAGCGTCCCCTCCTGAAGAGCCCAAAACTTCCACGTCGGCACCGTGTGGGTGGTTCCCCCCGAGACGATGTCGGTGGTGTCAGGCAGGTCCAGCATCTCCCACAACTTGGGAACCCACGGTCCGGCTGCCGCGACCACGTGGTCCACGGCGATGACCGAAGACTCGGCACCCCGTTGGGCCACCACGTGAGTCACCGCTCCCCCGTCGACCACTAGTTCGGTGACCAGAGTTTCGGACACGACGGTCACGCCCTCAGCCTGCACCTTGGCCAGTAGGCCATTGACCGTGGCCATGTTGTGGGCGTAGCCGCCCTTCTTCTCGTGGAGCACGCTGCTGACCCCAGTAGCCCGCCAGTCGTCGAAAATGCCCTTCATGTAGGCGTGGGTCTCGGCCTCGCCGTCGATGAACTCCGACTCGTAACCGATGGCCTTCTGCTGCTCATGGATAGTGAGCACGTCGTCTCGCATCTCGTCGTAGGAGATCTGCAGGTAGCCAACCGGGTGGTACTCGAAGGCCTCGGCGTTGGCGTCCCACACCTCGACGGAGTGGGCCATGAGCTCACGCATGGCGGGCTGGAAGTAGTTGTTGCGCACCACGCCGCAGGCGATGCCCGACGGACCGGCACCAGCTGCCGACTTCTCAATGACGACGATGTCGTCACCGCTGCCCGTGCCGCGGGCCTTCAGTTCGCGGGCCAGGTGCCACGCGGTGGACAGACCATGGATGCCGGCACCGACGATGCAGTACCGGATCGACTCGGGAAGCGTCCCGGGGTTGGTCATGGGGTACTCCTGTTTCTGGGACGAGCCGGGCTCTGGAGAGACCCGGGGTTCAGGGATTGCAACGGAAACACGGTCGAACCCGCCGACACGGAATCACCGAAAAGGTGTCTCCAAGATCGACGGGTCCGTTGGGGCTGATCGAAGTTGGTGCCCTCCACTAGTGGGCCGGCGGCTCCCAGCCCTCAAGTACCGGAGGGGTCCAGTTGTCTCCCACCGACTTGGAGTTGGCGACCCAAGGGCCGAGTTCAACCTGATGGAACTTGCAGTGCTTCTCCTTGAGTTGGATGCCGTAGGAGTTGCCTGAGATGAGGTGCTTCATGAGGACCTTGCGGGCCAGCTCGTCCTCGCGCCCCTCTGGGATGTCGAAGTAGATCTTGAGGAACGAGTTGGAGTTCCGATCGAACACTGCGGGAGTGCCGTCTTCGACCAGTAGGTGGATGTCCTCGAGCCAGTTGAGGTCACCACCCGGGGTCAACTCCATCAGATCGAGGTCCTCAACCAGGGACATGTCCTCCTGATACTCGAACCGCTTCCCGGCAAGGGTCTCGGCGTCGATGGCGACGGTGTGCTTTACGCCCATGGTCAGCTCCTTCCGCTTTCTGCGACCTGCTTGGCCATCATGTCCTTCATCTCCTGCAGGGCCCGTTCCTCGCTGACCCCCGGGATGTAGGTGGTGCCGGCCAGCGGCACCTTGGCCATGGCGGAAGCCTCGTGGGTAAGGGCGGCCAGGTCCTCGGGCTCCAGGCTGTGGATGTCAGTCTTGCCGCAGGCACGAGCCAGCAGCTGGACCTCCATGGTCAGCGTGTGGAGGTAGTTGTAGACCCGAAGTGCCGCCTCGTCGACGTCGAGGCGTGCACGCAGCTCCACATCCTGGGTGGCGACGCCCACCGGGCAGCGGCCGGTATGGCAGTGGTAGCACTCGCCGGCCGGTACGCCGATGGTGCCCTCGTAGTCGGTCACACCCTCGATGTGCTTGTTGCAGTTGAGGGCCATCAGAGCGGCGGTACCCAGTGCCACGGCCTTGGCGCCCAACGCCAGGCACTTGGCCACGTCACCACCGTTGCGGATGCCACCAGCCACCACGAGGTCGACCTCGTCGGCCAAGCCGACATCCTCGAGCGCCCGTCGGGCCTCGGGAATGGCGGCCATCAACGGGATACCCGTCTCCTCGGTGGCGAGATGCGGACCGGCACCGGTACCACCCTCGGCGCCGTCGAGGTAGATCGAGTCGGGACCGCACTTGGCGGCCATCCGGACGTCGTCGTAGACCCGAGACGAACCCAGCTTCAGCTGGATCGGCACCTGGTAGTTGGTGGCCTCCCGGATCTCCTGGATCTTCAACGACAGGTCGTCGGGACCGATCCAGTCGGGATGGCGGGCCGGGGACCGCTGGTCGATGCCAGCGGGCAGCGAGCGCATCTCAGCTACCTGCT
>JASLKB010000102.1 GCA_030747775.1 Acidimicrobiales bacterium
GGTGAACTGGCACCGTGGCCGATGAGCTCCTCTACCTGGCTGCGGACTGCCTCCAACGAAATACCGAGCGACTCGAGGCCCTTAGCGGCTACCCCTTCTCCCTCGTGGATCAGCCCCAACAGGATGTGTTCGGTGCCGATGTAGTTGTGGTTGAGCAACCGCGCCTCTTCTTGGGCGAGAACCACGACCCTCCGGGCCCTGTCGGTGAACCGCTCGAACAACTCCGGTGCCTCCTGCGATGTGTGGTGCTGCGCCTTCGCTGCGCCGCCTTGTGACGTCTCCCCCGTCCATTCGAGTGTACCGGTGACCCGTGACAGCCCATTGGCGCGTTCGGGCGGCCATTTCCCAAAAACGAGCTTGCACCCCCGGGAATGAGCCCGTTTCGCCTAGAACCGACGGCGCCGTATCCTCACCGTGTGGCTTTCGTCTCCCCATCGGCGACCGGCGTGTCTCCAAATAGCCTTCTGGACCTGCCCGGGATGGCCGACGCTCTGACCCGCACCGAAGCCGAACTGCGAGCCGTGGTCAAATCCGATGAGCCCTTCCTCACCGAAGTCGCCCGTCACCTGATCGACGCCGGCGGTAAGCGAGTGCGGCCGGCCCTGACCGTGACCGCCGCCCAGGTACTGGACTTCGAGCCAGGCACGGCCACGAATGACGTAATCCGTGGCGGTGTGGCCATCGAGTTGGTCCACCAAGGATCCCTGTACCACGACGACGTCATGGACGCCGCCGAGACCCGACGGACTGTCCAGAGCGTAAACGCCCGCTGGGGCAACCTCGAGGCCATCCTGGCCGGCGACTACCTGCTCGCCCGGGCCTCAGAGATCGCCGCGGATCTGGGCCCTGAGGTAGCCAGACTGCTGGGCTCGACCATCGCCTCACTGTGCGAGGGCCAGGTCCGTGAACTCCGCCACGCCTTCGATGTGAACCGTGACGAGGAGGCCTACCTGGCCTCCATCACCGGCAAGACCGCCTCGCTGCTAGCCACCGCGGCCCGCGTTGGCGCCATCGTGGCCGACCACCCCCGCGACGTCGTCGACTCACTCACGAGCTTCGGCCACTACTACGGCATGGCCTTCCAGGTAGTCGATGACCTCCTGGACGTAGTGGCCACCGATGAGTGGTTGGGTAAGCCAGCGGGCAACGACCTGGTGGAGGGCACCTACACGCTCCCCGTCATCCGGGCGCTGGCCGGACCCTCTGGAAACGAGCTCCGGGCCTTGCTGGGAGGGCCGATCGACGCCGCTACCCGAGACCAGGCCCGCGACATGGTGAGGTCCGACGAGGCCATCGACACCACCCGTGCCACGGCCGTCGGCTTCCTGGATCGAGCTCAGGGATCGCTGGACGCCCTACCGGCCAATCCGGCCGTGAGCACCATGCAGGCAACCTGCAACCTGTTACTGGAGCGCCTCGACGGAGCATTCTGACCGGGAGTACCACCGCAAACAGCTAATGCCCCGGTTCTATTGCTCAGGACGCAGCGTCGGAAAGAGAATCACGTCGCGGATGGTCTTCGTGCCGGTCAGGATCATCACCAGACGATCCATTCCGATCCCCAGCCCACCGGTGGGTGGAAGGCCGTACTCCAGCGCCCGCAGATAGTCCTCGTCGACGGCCATGGCCTCGACGTCGCCGGCCACCTTCTCAGCCTCCTGGGCTTCGAACCGGGCCCGCTGCTCGTCAACGTCGACCAACTCAGTGAAAGCGTTACACAGCTCGCGGCCGGCCACGATCCCCTCAAAGCGCTCCACCCAGCCCGGCTGATCCCGGTGATCACGTGACAACGGCGAGACCTCCTTGGGGTAGTCGGTGACGAACACCGGGCCCCAAAGCTCAGGCTCGGTGGTCTTCTCGTAGAGTTCCAAGATGAGCTTTCCGGGGCCGTAGTGATCCTTGACCGGGATGTCGTGCTCCTCACACAGGCGAACTAATTCATCACGGGACGTATCGAGGTCGACAATTAGACCGCCATGCTCAGCCAGTAACTCCAGCAGTGTGGCCCGACGCCACGGCACCGACAGGTCCAACTCTCGACCGTCGTAAGTCAGCTTCGTAGTGCCGCACACCTCCGTGGCCAGGTGGGCCACTAGCTGTTCGACCAGTTCCATGATGTCGGTGTAGTCGGCGTATGCCTGATAGAGCTCAAGCATGGTGAACTCAGGGTTATGTCGGGTCGACAGGCCCTCGTTGCGAAACACCCGGGCGATCTCAAAGACCCGCTCGAATCCACCTACGGTGAGTCGCTTGAGGTACAGCTCGGGAGCGATACGCAGGTAAAGATCAAGGTCCAGAGCATTGTGATGGGTGGTGAACGGTCGAGCCAAGGCCCCACCAGGAATGGGGTGGAAAACCGGGGTCTCGACCTCGATGAAGGCGCGGTCCTCCAGCCACCGCCGGGTAGCCGACATGATCTGGCTACGAGCCACGAAGGCAGCCCGGGACTCCTCGGTCACCCATAGGTCGACGTAGCGCTGGCGGAACCGGGTGTCCACGTCGGTCATGCCGTGCCACTTGTCGGGGAACCCCCGCCGGGCCTCGGCCAGGCGCACCCACGAGTCGACCCGGATGCTCAGTTCGCCGCGGCGGGTCTTGATCACCTCGCCGGTTACGCCGATCCAGTCCCCCAGATGCAAGCCGGTGAAGCCCTCGAAGTCGGCGGTGGACCGCTGAAGGGCAAATAGCTGTACCCGGCCGGTGGCGTCCTGGAGATCGCCGAAGGCCAGCTTCCCCTGGTCACGGCGCAGCATGAGGCGTCCGGCCACGGTGACCACCACACCGGTCTCCTCGCCGTCGGTCAGGCCGCCGTACTCGGCCTCAACGGCCGCCGCGGTAGTAGTCGGATCGAACCGGTAGGGAATGCCCGAGCCAGAGGTGGGATCGCTCATCGGTTTCGCTCGTGGACGAGGCGCAAACCGTGCAGGGTCAGGAACGGCTCGACGTGCTCGATGGCGGAGGTGGACGGTGCGATCAGGTGAGCTAGGCCACCGGTGGCCACCACGGTGCAACCACCTAGTTCCTCGCGGAACCGTTCGACCATACCGTCGATCTGGGCGGCGAAGCCGTAGACGGCGCCCGACTGCAATGACTCCACGGTGCTCTTACCGATCACGCTCCGGGGCTCCACTAACTCCACGGCCCGCAGGGCAGAGGCCCGACCGAACAGTGCATCGAGGCTGACCTCCACGCCGGGAGCGATGGCCCCACCCAGAAACTCGCCGTCGGCGGAGATCACATCGAAGTTGTTGCCAGTACCGAAATCAACAACCACCGTCGGGCCGCCATAGAGGTCGTGGGCCCCCACGGCGTTGGCGATGCGATCGGCGCCCACCTCCTTGGGATTGTCGTAGAGGATGGGCATACCGGTCTTCACGCCCGGCTCGATGACCACCGGGTCAAAGTCCACGTAGCGGTCGACCATGGTCCGCAGACTGGCTAGCACTCTCGGCACTCCAGCGCACATGGCCACCCCGCTGATCGTGCCCTCGAGATCACGGCCCGACTGGCGCAACAGGTTTCGTATGAGCACTACGTGCTCGTCGGAGGTGCGGTCGTGGTCGGTGCGGATACGCCAGTGGTCGACCAGGCCGGTATCGGCCGCTGTGGCCTGAGAGTTGGCCTCGTAGAGGCCGAGCACTGTCTGGGTGTTGCCTACGTCGATGGCCAACAGCATCAGACTCGCTCCCCCGGTTCCAAATTCAGATCAAGGCCCAGATCCAGCGAGGGCGCTCCGTTGGTCAGGGCGCTGGTCGAAATGCAGTCCACTCCAGTGGCCGCCACCTCGGCCACTAGGTCAAGCGTGATGCCGCCAGATGCCTCGATAAGCGGACGCGCACCATGGCGTTCGCCGTGAGCGTGCACCACGGCGACGCACATGTTGATCGATGCGGGGGTCATGTTGTCGAGCAGCAGCGCATCAGCGCCAGCCTCCAGCGATTCGCGAACCTGGTCGAGAGTCTCGCACTCGACATGCACGGTACGCCCCGGCCACAGCGAACGCGACGACGCCACGGCGCTAACGATGTCGATGCCGGTCAGGTGGTTGTCCTTCAGCATGACCCAATGACTGAGATTGTTGCGGTGATTCCAGCCTCCGCCGGCCCTCACGGCAGCCCGCTCGAGGATCCGGAGGCCCGGTGTGGTCTTGCGGGTATCCCAGATACGAACCAAGCCGTCGACGGCACCTGCCGCCTCCACCCAACGGGCGGTGGTGCTGGCCACCCCGGAGAGTCGACCGAGGAAGTTCAGGGCCGTGCGTTCAGCGGTCAGCACGGAAGCCAAGGGTCCACGGACGGTGGCGACTACGTCGCCGGGAACTAGGCGATCCCCGTCTGAACGCAGCCAGACCACCTCAATGTCCGGTGACACCTGCGCGAAGGCCTCGGTTGCACACGAACTACCGGCCAGCACCCCAGCGGCCCGGCTGGCGATTACCCCGTCGGCCACCACATCGTCGGGCACCAGAGCCGCGCTCACGTCGCCATCAGGCGTGAGGTCCTCATGGAGGGCCAGCACCACGGCATCCGCCACCGCGTCAGCCGGCGGCTCCACAAAGGCCCGGTCCAGGTCAGTTCCTAGGTCACGCTGATCGGCGAAGTGCACTAACAGCCCCTCCGGCAGAGCTGCCCCACTGGGTACAGGTCCCTTCACGAGTCAAGCCTCCCCGGAGCGAGCACTAGATAGCGTCTCCCGGCTACCGCGGCTTACGTCCCCAACAAGGGGCCCGAGCGAGACGATCTCGCCATAGCCGTCGGAGACGCCCTCGGGGCCGTCGGGCAAGAGATCGGGAGCAACGTCGAACAACGGCACCAATACAAAGGCTCGCTCGAACATCCGCGGGTGGGGTACCTCGAGGTCGGGCTCATCGACCTCCTCGCCGTCCACCCACAGCACGTCGACGTCGAGGGTGCGCGGTCCCCAGCGTTCGATCCGTTCGCGGCCAGCCTCGTTCTCCCGTCGCCGAGCCTCATCAAGTAAAGCCCGGGCACCTAGCAGCGTCTCAAGACGCACCACGCAGTTGAGGTACGGACCCTGGCTCGGGCCGCCCACCGGTGGCGTCTCGTAGACATCCGACACGGCAACCACGTCGGGGAGGGAGGCCACGGCGTCTCGCAGGAAGCCCCAGCGGTCACCCAGGTTGGAGCCCAAAGCCAGAAGGGCCCGATGGGTCATGCCGTGCGGTGGATCCGCACCCCACTGGTGGCTAGGTCCTCCGGAACCGGCGGACGCAACTTCCGGACCGCCACGGTGACGGCGTCCACCCCAGCGATGGCTAGCACCGCCTCGGCGAGCCGGCCGGCGAACCGCTCCAGAATGTCGAACGACTCACCGTCGACGATGTCGGCCACCAGCCCAGTGAGGCTGCCGTAATCAACGGTGTCGGAGAGGTCGTCGCTGATCGAGGCGATCGAGAGGTCAGCGTGCACATCCAGATCCACCTCGAAAGGTTGACGCCGAGCCCTCTCCTCGGGCAGCACCCCGCAGATGGCCGTCACCCGCAGGCCCCGCAGTTCAATACGGTCGCTCACCCAGCCTCCCCCGAGGCGCGTGTGGGCGGATCAGCCGGAGCGACAAGGCCCACGATCTCACGTCCCGCGGTGCCCAGTGGGCGTCCGGTCAGACGCTCGGCGAACGAGATGGCCTGTGGACCGGCCGGCACGAGACCCGACCACAGGAGCCACGCCCCCATGACCCCGCACACCACGTCGTTGAGTTCCTCGCGATGAACCAAGAGGCGCCGGCCCTCCGCACCGTGTTCGTCAATGGCCCGGCAGATCTCCTCGAGGCGCTCCACGCCGTCGTCGGCACCACCGAACGGCAGGTGCACCCAGTCCTGGTCCAGGTCGTCGTAGTTGTGGAGGTTGTGATCGCTAGCAAGCAACGACAACACGGTCTGGAAACCGTTCTCCCGGATCCAGATGATCTCCTCCTGACGCCGGACCCGTCGATGTCCCTCGCCGCAGCCCCCGGGACGCTCGCTCACCGCGATCCGGCCCTTGACAATCCAGGTGAACCCCCGCGGAACGATCCCTTGGGCCCACTTCCCGCGCATCACCATAAGAACACCTCGCCAGCCCACATCAACTTTCCATCCATGGGGACCACTGTGCCCGAGATTGGGATCATCCGGCCACCCGTGCCGCTCCGACGGTGGCCCACACATCATGGGCCCGCACGATCTGTACGCCGTGGGCGAAGCCCCAGGTCGCCATAGCCACCGACCCCTCGGCCCGGTCGTCCGGTGGCGTGGGGGTGTCAGACCCCTCACCGCCACCCTGATCGCTGCGCCCGGTCAACTCGCCGAGGAACCGCTTACGACTCACCCCGATGGCCACCGGCCAACCCGAGGCCACCAGCACGTCCACGTGTCGCACCAGGGCGAGGTTGTGCGCAGCGGTCTTCCCGAACCCAATGCCTGGATCGATCCAGACCTCAGGCACACCGGCCGCGACTGCCTCGGTTGCACGCTCGACCAGGAAGTCGCGGACCTCAGCCACTACATCGTCGTAGACCGGCTCGTCCTGCATGGTCCTCGGATCGCCTCGCATATGCATGGCCACCCAACCCACACCCAGATCGGCCGCCACCTCGTGCAAGCCGGCGCTCACATCGTTGACGATGGTGGCTCCCGCAGCCACCGCGGCCATCGCGACAGCGGCGTGGCGGGTGTCGATGGAGATCCTGACAGACCCGGCGGCCACCGCCGAGTCGGTGGCCAACGTCTCGATCACCGGTATCACCCGGGCTACTTCCTCGTCCTCGCCGACTGGTACCGCGCCGGGGCGGGTCGACTCGCCACCCACGTCGACGATCCAGGCCCCTTCAGCGATCATGGCCCGACCCCGAGCCACGGCCGAGGCGTGATCCAGGAACCGACCGCCGTCGGAGAAGGAATCAGGGGTGACGTTGAGCACCCCCATGACGCCGCCGGGGGCCACGATCAGCGCCGGCGGTTGCTCTCGATGAACCGCATGGCCTCCAGACGGGTGGAGACCTCCTCGCGGAACACCCCGTGGACAGCCGACGTCACGGTCACCGCTCCGGGCTTTTGCACGCCGCGCATAGACATGCAGAGGTGCTCGGCCTCGACCACGACCAGCGTGCCCTGTGGGTCCAGTGTTCGCTGGATGGCGTCAGCTACCTGGGAAGTCAACCGCTCCTGGACCTGTGGTCGGCGGGAATAGCCCTCAACGAGGCGGGCCAACTTGGACAACCCGGTGATCATCCCGCCCCGCCGCGGGATGTAGGCCACGTGGGCCACGCCGAAGAACGGCACCAGATGGTGCTCGCATAGCGAATACATGGGAATGTCGCGGACCATCACCATCTCGTCGTGGTCCACGTCAAAGGTCTTGATGAGATGGTCAGCAGGCTCCTCGTGGATGCCGCTGCACACCTCGGCGTACATGCGAGCCACCCTGGCGGGGGTCTCACGAATGCCATCGCGGGAGATGTCCTCGCCGATGGCCTCGAGGATCTCGGCCACCGCGGCCTCGATGCGGGGAAGGTCGACCTCGAAGCTCATGCGGCCGATTCCACCTCGCCCTCGGACCTCTCAGGGATCTCATCCGGGGCGACCCTCACGATGCGGACGTCGGGAAGGTTCCGGAACTTCTCGTCCACGTCGAGGCCGTACCCGACGAGGAAGTCCGACGGCACCCGGTAGCCCTCGTAACGCAGGATCGACTCGTCGACCTTGTGGTTCTCACGCACCAGCAGGGCACACACCTCGAGGCTGGCGGGGTTGCGGGCCAGCAGGTTGCGACGGAGATAGTTCAGCGTCAGGCCGCTGTCGATGATGTCCTCCACGAGGATCACGTCGCGGCCCGCCAGGTCCAGGTCCAGGTCCTTGACGATGCGGACTACACCCGAGGACCGGGTGGAGTGGCCGTAGGAGGACACGGCCATGAAGTCAAACTCAACCGGCAGGTCGATGGCCCGGGCCAGGTCGCTCATGAACATGAAGGCGC
This sequence comes from Acidimicrobiales bacterium, assembly GCA_030747775.1. Lineage (GTDB taxonomy): Bacteria > Actinomycetota > Acidimicrobiia > Acidimicrobiales > MedAcidi-G1 > UBA9410. The sequence continues at coordinate 7,974 of JASLKB010000102.1, forward strand.
CCTTGAGGACACCTACCAGTAGAGGTTCGCGTCCGGCGTAGTCAACGGTGATCTGCTCGCCGAGGGCCCGCACCCGGCCCTGTAGTTCGTTCGCCGAGACCAGCACCGTGGACGCGGTATAGCGGCCCACGGTTAGCGGATCCGGCGCGGCGGAGGAGTCGCTGGCCATGGCGGCGACCCTAGCGGGACTCGAACAGTAGGAAGCCCGCCGAACGACGTACCCGATGCCCACCGGCCACCTCGGTGGCCACCACCCGGCCCCGCACCACATCCAGTACCCGGTCCACCGAGGCCTGGTCAGGTGGCGGTCCAGGAACCACGCCAGTGAGCCACCGTCGTACGGCTAGGCGAACCAGGTCGTCGGGCAGGTCGGCGACGGACCTTACGTCGGTCGGGTCAACGTCGACCACGAGGTCCGCTAGCAGACCGGTAGCCTCGCCGGCCAACGTGGCGTG
>JASLKB010000103.1 GCA_030747775.1 Acidimicrobiales bacterium
GCTGGAGCCTTCTTCGCTGGAGCCTTCTTCGCTGGAGCCTTCTTCGCTGGAGCCTTCTTCGCTGGAGCCTTCTTCGCCGCCTTCTCAGCCATGACCATCATCTCCCAAGTGGCTTCTCATCGGCGACTCGTAGGTCAAACGAGGTCCGGTGGGCGACGCAGCGTACCGGGCCATCGCTGCGGACGGTGCGATCCGTTGCAGCCCCTGCAACCAGGTCAAGACCCGTCGTCGGCGAAGAACGCCTCAAGGTCGTCCTCGTCCCCACCAACCGCACCTCTCGGGGCTGCCATCCCGGCATTTGTAGATCTAAGGGGCCGGACAACCTCGGTGACCCGGACCCCAGTAGCCCAGTCGGGTTCTGGTAACGATTGCTCAGTGGTTGGCTGCTCGATCACTGCGTCGCTACGAATTGCCGCATCCTCACGCAACGTGGGACGAAGGACGGTAGCTGGCTCTATCCCAGCCTCTGATGCCGCAGCCGCGAACGGTTCGGCGGATCCGACGCCTTCGGGGCGATCCTCAATCCCGTCCACCAAGACCAACAAGTCAGCCAATGCTCGCTGCAACCGGGTTCGATGTGCCGCCAGATGGGCAGCGGTCACCTCGACCTGCTCAAGCACGCTGTCCCGCTGCTGTTCCAATTCCGAAATCTCAGTCAGCATCTGATTCCTGGCATCCTCGGCGGACTGGCGAATTTCAACCTCAGCAGCGTCGCAGAGAGCTGTGGCCTCCAGACGAGCGGAGGCGACGATGCGTCCTGCCTCGGCACTCGCCGTCGCGACACTGGCCTCAGCAGTGGCGCGAGCCGTCCGAGCCGCTTCCAGTTCCTCCTCTAGTTGACGCTCGGCCAACATGGCCCGCTCGTCGGCCCGCCGGCCGTCCGAGACCAACGTCTCGATGGCCTGTCGAGCTCGATCCAGAAGGCCATCAACCTCTGACGGGTCGTAGCCGCGCATCTTCGTCGAGAACTGAGCGTCATCAAGTTCGTGGACGAGACCGCTCACTCGTTCCACACCGATGCTCCTGGGGTCCATTCCCTCAGGCTACCGCCGCGTCACCCTCCGCTCTGGGCACCCCAGAGGTCATCAAACTGGCCCGACGGTGCTGCGATCCCAATGGTCAGACCGATCAGCAGCCCAGGAGACCCATCAAGATCGAGAGCCCAAAGAAGGCCACGATGGGCGAAAGATCAAGAGCCATATGGCCCATTCGGACCGCAGGCAGTAGCCGCCTCAATGGAATTAGAACTGGATCGGTAACCGTGTAGAGGACTCCGGCCACAGTCGCCATCGGGCCGTCACGGGAGATCGGGAACCAACTCATCAAAACCCGAACCACGAGGACAAGCAGATACAACTGCAGAAGCGTGCAGATCATGGCAATCAGCCGCCGAGATAGCGGCGGTCCTCGTCTGACACCTCCACGTCGGACGGGGTAAGCAAGTACACCTGATGGGTTATACGTTCCATCTGGCCCGCACCGCCATAACAGACCCCGCTAGCAAAGTCGATGATTCGCCGGGACAAATCAGCGTCCACTCCTTGCAGGTTCACAATCACGGGCTGTTTGCCCTTGAACCGGTCCGCCATCTCCTGAACATCATTGAATGACTTCGGAGTTACCGTCGACGGCTTAGCTGTAACCGCCGGCTGCAGGGGCCGGACGGTACCCGTCGACTCCGGTGGAAGGGTGCGGACCGTGTTAGACGCCGGCATCCGGGTGTGCAGTGGGCTAACGGTGCCACCAGTCTCGGCGGCGATACGTGCCTCGGCGAACTCCGTGGATGACAATGGGCCCCGAAGGACCGGCTCCTCAGAGAGGTCTTCATAAGCATCGTCGGGGCCAAGCCCCAGCCACAGCATCAACTTCTTCATCAAGAACCGATGGTACCGGCCCACCCAGCGCAGTCCCGGTACCCGGCGCAAACCGGCTACCCGATCAGAGTGGTCTCTCCCCAAACAATGCCCGCCCTACGCGCACCATGGTCGAACCATGTTCCACTGCCACTTCGATGTCATCAGACATTCCCATTGAACGCTCGGCCAGTCCGAGGTCGTCAGCTAGTCTCGAAACCATCCGAAACGCCGCATCGGTGGCGTCCCGATCCCCCATCACCCCGACCGTCATGAGGCCCGCCACCTCAAGGCCACCGTCCACCGCTCGGGCCATCAAACCCTCCACATCGGCTGGGGGGCAACCCCCTTTGCCGGGTGTACCGGCCGAGTTGACCTGGATCAGGATCCTGGAACCCGTGGCCCGTCGGACCATCTCATCGACCAGCCCCGGGCGATCCACGGTCTGCCAGAGGGAGACAATCCCGACCAGCCGCCGAACCTTATTGCGTTGGAGGCCACCGATCATGTGCCACCGGACCAAAGATGGAGCGTCCTCATTTCCCGGCACCCCACACAACTCGCCATGCTTACCGATGAGTTCCTGGGCATAGTTCTCTCCCACGTCGGTCATCCCGGCGGCCAGTACCGAACGGACAGCTTCAGCCCCGAAGGCCTTGGTCACAGGCAGCAGCGCCGTCCGGCCGCCGCTCAGCCTGTCGAGCCGATCGACCAGTTCCTCTAGGCGCGAAGCAACCTCGTCCCGTGACGGAAAGCCGCTATTCGCCACTACCACTACTCAGCCTTCCTCGAGCCAGGCCACCATCGCCTGTCGTCTAGGAGTGCCTGTAGCACGAAACGACCAGTAGCGGTCATCGCACGAAGTGCACGCTCCGTCGAACGCCACCGGAACTTGAGCCCGTTCCAGAACTGATGCGACGACCGCCGAAAGGTTGAGGGCCGAACCACCATCGATCGTCTTGGACCGGACACTGGGACCGAATTGAGCCGCTAAGTCAATAAGACCATCCTCTCCGAACTCGTAGCAACAAGGTCCTATGTGGGGCCCAACCACGGCCGAGACTGACACGGTGCCATCCACCGTGGTCAAGGCCTCGACGGTCCGCTCAAGCACACCAGCCCGAAGGCCACGCCAGCCAGCATGGACCACACCCACCGAGCAATCACCCAGCAGGGCCACGGGCACGCAATCAGCCACTTGGATGACTAAATGCGCTCCAACTACGTCGGTCACCGCAGCATCAGCAACCGAGCCCTTGCAGGCGCCGGGTGCATCCACCACAACCACGTCAGCACCATGCACCTGACGTAGCTTGGTCGCTGACGAAGCCGTGATCAGACAGCCGGCTAGGGATCCCTCCGGACCACCGATGGCAGCGCCGTCAGAAGCGTCGCCATCGATGGCTTCGGACATGACGACCCGGGCGATCCGCCCCGACGGGAGACTCCGTCGAGCCAGTTCCCGGGCCATCGGCCCCTACCTTAGAAAACTCGGCACGTCGAGGTCGTCGCCATCGTCGAACACGTCGGCGATGGCATCGTCACCGGTCAACGACGCCCTCAGCGACGCCCTCAGTGACGCTCTGGGAGCCGCCGCGGGACGGTCACCGTCCCAGCGGTCGAAACCAGCAGCGATCACCGTGACGCGCACGTCATCACCCATCTCATCGTCAACCACGGTCCCAAAGATGATGTTGGCCTCCGGATGGGCGACACCATGAACCACCTCTGCAGCCTCATTGACCTCGAACAGGCCCAAGTCACGGGGGCCCGAGATGTTCAGCAGTACGCCCCGGGCGCCCTCAATGGAGGCCTCCAGCATCGGACTGGAAATGGCCTTGCGGGCCGCGTTCAGGGCCCTACCGTCACCGGTGGCCTGACCCACGCCCATCAATGCCGAACCAGCATCAGCCATGACGGTCCGCACATCAGCAAAGTCGGTGTTGATTAGGCCCGGGGTGGTGATCAGCGTGGTGATCCCCTGCACGCCCTGGAGGAGGACCTCGTCAGCGGTGTCAAAGGCGTTCAGAAGAGCGGTGTTCTCGTCGGAGACGTCCAGTAGCCGATCGTTCGGGATAACGATCTGGGTGTCCACCTTGTCCTTAAGTTCGACGATCCCCTGCTCGGCCTGAACCGAACGACGACGACCCTCAAACGCGAACGGCCGGGTGACCACGCCGATGGTCAGTGCTCCGGTAGCCCGAGCTGCCTCAGCGATGATCGGCGCACCGCCGGTGCCGGTCCCACCACCTTCGCCGGCGGTAATGAACACCATGTCGGAACCCTCGAGCGCCTCCTCGATCTCGCTCCGGTTGTCCTCCGCCGCCTGGCGGCCGATCTCGGGATCGCTACCGGCTCCGAGGCCACGAGTCAGTTCCCGGCCGATGTCCAACTTGACGTCGGCATCGCTCATGAGCAGGGCCTGAGCGTCGGTGTTCACAGCAATGAACTCGACGCCCTTCAGGCCAGAGTCGATCATCCTGTTGACGGCATTGACGCCAGCACCGCCGACGCCCACCACCTTGATCACGGCCAGGTAGTTCTGGGGGCTTCCCACCATCGGTTCTTCCTGTTCCTCTTCTTCTCGATCTGGTCTATTCCGACACCGACCCTGATGGGTGGTGAACGATCGGCTCGGGGCTACTGGGACGCCACCGACGCCCACAACTAACCCTCAAGTTGAGGTTTAGGGTTTGAATCCCTTGACCCCGATCAGTGGTCGTGAGACTACGGCGCGTGGTAAGTAAACGTCAACCCGTGCAGGCGAGTAAATACCTAACCGGAATCCGACTCTCCCAAATCTCGACCTCTAGGAACAACGCAGGTCATCTCGACGGACCACAGGAATGTCGTGGACCGATACATCAATGCCCACGATGCATGGCAACTCGACCCGATGCAGGATGGTGGCCAACGCCCGCATCTCATCCCGATAGTTGTTCCCCATTCCCAGGTTCACCTCTACCCCACCAACGAGCTCGGCCCTTACGCCTGCAGCCGTCGGTACAAGAGCCACGATCCACGGGGCTAGGTCGTCGGTGACGGCGTCAGCAGCGTCCAATAAAGGCCCGAGGCCGGGCAGTCGGACACCCGGTCTTCCGACCCCGTCCACCCTGATAATAGGAAGGTTCGGTTCGGGGACGGAGACGTGATCAATCACCATCCCATCGGCATCGAGTAGCGCCAGGCGTCCGTCGGGTGCCGACGCGTTTACCGCGGGGACGCGCTCCACGACCCACACCACCACCGAACCCGGCCAATCACGTTCCAGCTCGACTCCGGCCACGCGCGGAAGGGCCGCCACCCGGCGACTAGCTGCATCCAGGTCAACACCGGCCATAGGTGATCCCTCGGGAACCGCCAGGGCCTCCAAGACCGCCTTCTCACCCAGAGCTGACGAGACGCCGACCAGACGAACCTCATCGACGTCCAGCAACTCGCTACGGGTGGCTAAAAAGATCCCCGCGCCCACCACGGCAAGGCCGAATACAACCCAAGCCACCACCAACCCATGACGTCCAGACCGAGCCTCGCGTCCGGTCCCCTGTGGCTCAGCTTCGCCTAGTCCGACCTCCTCTAGGTCGACCTCCATCAAAAGCCCACGAGGATCGTCTCTGGCTCCAATAGAACACCGTGGACCTCTTCCACCAATCGGACCAATTCAGCCATGAGGCGGGCCACGTCCTCGGCGGATCCACCCTCGTCTGCCTGTATGAAATTCGCGTGCCTGGTCGACACCTCGGCGGACCCAATCCGCAACCCTCGGCCACCAGCCGCATCCACTAACCGTCCAGCAGAATCACCGGGCGGATTGGTGAAAACCGAGCCGGCGTTTTGCCCGCCCGGCTGGTTGGCTCGACGCCACCGAACCACCTCGGCCAACTTTTCCTCACCCCGGGTCCGCTTGCCGGTGGCTAGTCGGAGTTCAGCCGTAACGACGACCTCAGTCGAGGTCACCGTCGACGTCCGGTATCCCAACGCGAGATCTTCGACACTTCGGGTACAGACCGCTCCAGTCTCGAGCTCGACGGTGGTGGCCGATACGAGAACGGCAGCCATGTCAGATCCGTGGCCGCCGGCGTTCATTCGAACGGCACCACCAATCGACCCCGGGACGCCGACCGCCCACTCGAACCCCTCCAGACCCGCGGCTACCGTCAACCGAGCCACCACCGGGAGGCTGGCCGCTCCACCGGCCAACACCACACCACCGTCGATAGAGACCTCCTCGAAGCCCATTCCGAGCTGGATGGCTAAGCCGCCGAAGCCTCTGTCAGAAACCAGTAGGTTTGATCCCCTACCAACGATTAGTACCGGTACGACCGCCCCCGTATCAGCAGCTGCGGCGACGGCCTGGGCCACCCGCTCCAGTTCGGCGGTGTCTGCCGGACGGACGAAGCGAGCCGCCCGACCGCCCACCCGGTAGGTCGTAAGACCACCAACCGGATAGTCGACCCGGATGCCGTCCACCAAGTCTGCATCCTGAAGCGCGTCGTCGAGCGCAGCCAGTCCGGGTTCAGGCATGTTCGACCCCTTCGAGTGTCCCCCCATCGGCCAGCCGAGACCGAAGGTCAGTGGGAACTGACGTGAGATCACCAGCGCCCATGGTTAAGCAGAGGTCGCCGGGCCGCAATTCGTCCATCAGGGCGTCCAAGAGTTCGTGACGACGAGGTACGTACCGGACGTCCAAGTACGGGAGGTCACGCTGGACCGCCTCCACCAGGAGGTGGCCACTAACGCCTGGACGAGGCGCCTCACCCGACGGATAGACGTCAGTCACGAACAATACGTCCACCCCTTCGAATGCCGATCCAAACGAAGACCACAGGGCCTCAGTTCGGCTAAAGCGGTGAGGTTGGAAAACGGCCACTAAACGGCCGAAATTTCCACTCCGCGCCGCCCGCACGGTTGCTACCACCTCGGCCGGTAGGTGCGCATAGTCATCCACCAAAGCCACACCTGCCACCCGGCCGCGGTGCTCGAAGCGACGGGCGACTCCCCCAAAGCGGGCAAGCGCTTCGGTGACCGAGCCCGGATCAGCGCCGACCAACAGAGCCAGGACAGCAGCTGACGCCGCATTCCTCGCATTATGAAGCCCTGGTACAGGCAAGGTGATGGATAACCCGAGGTCTGATCCGACGGCGGCTCCCGTCAGGACGAAGTCGACCCCCTCCCACGATTCCCTTACTTCCTCAATCGACCAGTCGGCATTAACCGCGGTTCCTACCGTGCTGACGTCGACGCCATCACGACGTGCTCGATCGGCTAAGGCCGCCCCCTCGACGTCATCGATCCCGATGACCACCGGACCATCCACGCCACCGGCGAAACGGTCAAAGGACGCCCGTAGGGCCTCGAAACTCCCGTGGTGCTCAAGGTGGTCCGGATCGACGTTGGTAACTAGGGCTAGACGGGGCGCCAACTCCAAGAATGAGCCGTCGCTCTCGTCAGCCTCCACCACGAAGAGATCCCCATCGTCCCATGCCGCACCCGTCCCGATCTCGTTCACATCGCCGCCGATCACGAACGACGGCCTTAGGTCAGCTCCGCGTAGAGCGAGAGCCAACATCGACGCCGTGGTGGTTTTGCCATGCGTTCCGGCGATGGCCACGGTCTGACGGAGACGGGTGATCGCACCCAGCACCTGGGCGCGACTCAGTAATGGTCGCCCCTCCTCTAGGGCCCTAAGGCATTCAGGGTTGCCATCAGGAACCGCTGTCGAGCGGGTCACGTAGTCGGCGCTGCCCACCTGGGCGGCATCATGACCAACGTGCACTTCCACCCCTAACGCCCGGAGTCGCTCCAAGCCTGCAGAAGCCTTGAGGTCGGAGCCCGAGACCCGATGGCCCATGGTGGTGAGTACCTCAGCGATGGCGCTCATCCCCGCGCCTCCAATGCCAACCACGTGAACTTGAGACGGAACGGATAGGTCGGGGAATCCGACGAGATCACCGCCCATTTCGCCCCCCCCCGATGACATTCACGACAATTGAGACCCAGAGCCGTCGCCAGCCACCGACGCGATCACAGCGGCCACCCGGTCCGCAGCATCCGGCTTACCGACGATGCGTGCTCCATTGGCCATCGCTGTCAACCTCTCGACATCAGCCAGAAGGGCCGCCATCTCTTCGCCCAGCCGACCGCCATCCAACTCTGGGTCGGGAAGCAACAGCGCTCCACCTGCATCCTCGAGGTAGCGAGCGTTGGCCATCTGGTGGTCGCCTGGCGCTCCAGGAAGCGGGACCAGGATCGACGGCACGCCGAGGGCTGACAGTTCGGCAACGCTCGTCGCTCCCGCACGGCAGACCACGAGATCGGCAGCGCACAGCACGGTCGGCATGTCCAACTCGTACTTGACCGCCCGGTACTCAACGCCGGGCGCCGGTGCGACCGCACGTTCGGGTGTGCCACCGGCCGATACCTCACCGGCAAGTCCCTCCATCCAGCCGCGGGACCCCACCACGTGCTCGACGACCACCGGGCCACCCGCCCA
>JASLKB010000104.1 GCA_030747775.1 Acidimicrobiales bacterium
GTCCACACCACCTGACGACGGCACAACATTCGACGACCTGGGAGGTTGGTTGATCCTGCCTGCGCTCGCCGAACCCCACGCGCACCTTGACAAAGCTCTAACTGCGGAGATGGTTCCGAACCCCAACGGTGATCTTGATAGCGGTCACGAGGCATGGACTGCCGCCGCTCAGGCCGGGAAATTCACCCATGAGGGCATGGTCGCGAGAGCCATTCGCGCCATCGATCTTCTGATAGTCCGCGGTGTTACCGCTATCCGCAGTCACGTCAATGTAGGTGGCGACTTCGGTGCGAGAAATGTGGAAGCGATGCAGGAAGCCAAGTCGCATTTCGAAGGACTGGTTGATATCCAACTCGTTGCACTCACCGTCACTCCGATGACCGGAACCGAAGGTGCCTCTAATCGAGCCGCCCTAGCGGAGGCGATCGAGGTTGGCGTCGACCTGATCGGCGGAGCTCCCAACTTCGATACCAACCCGTCCAGATTTATATCAACAGTCTTAGATGCCGCAACCGATGCTGGCCTGGGGATCGATCTCCATATAGACGAAACACTCGACCCGTCGTCTCTCGACATTCTCGAACTCGCTCGACAAGTCCAGAATCGCGGTTTCGAGCATCAGGTTGCTGCCAGCCACTGCGTCAGCCTCGGGATGCAGACCCCAAAGGTCCAGGCTGAAGTAGCTAGGGAGATCGGTGATGCAGGCATCGCTGTCTTCCCACTACCCCAGACCAACCTGTTTCTCCAAGGCCGCGAGCTCTCATCAGCCATTCCCCGCGGCCTTACTGCGCTTCGTGCTCTCCAAGACGCCGGGGTGCTAGTTGCGGCGGGCGCCGACAACGTCCAGGACATCTATAACCAGGTGGGTCGGAGCGACCCATTAGAAACCGCCGCACTATTGGTTATGGCCGGCCATCAGCTTGCAGACGATGCCTACCGGATGGTGAGCAACGACGCCCGCGAAGGCCTTGGGCTCGCCCGAGTTGAACTCATCCCAGGAGCTCCGGCTGACCTGTTGGCGATCAAAGCCGTATCTCCACGAGAGGCGATTGCTGATGCCCCAATGTCACGCCGCGTCTACCATCTGGGCGAACTCGTTGCGTCAGCCGATCAATGGACCCAGATACACCGGGCCGTCTAATCGATCAGATCGATATCAGTGCGGGATGTTGACGTCGACATCTCTTGAATACATAGCCACGATCTTCTGATCGGTCTCCCATACACCCGCAGCGTTGGCCTGATTCCCGGCAAGCCGAGCGAGGAGGTCCAGGACTAGCGCATCGACGTCTCCCAGTCGGACCTCGTCAACCTCACCGGCCCGCAGAGAGGAAAGAGCCTCGTCAACCGCGTCCAGGCAATCGTGACAGTGGGAGACAACGTCGGACTCGCACATACCGCTCAGCGCGAAACCGCAGAAGGCCGCATACACGTACAAGGGCTCCACGAACTTAAGCATCTCGATGCCGTCACCATCAACGACATCAGCCCCAGTCACCGGTGTTTCTTCGAATCGGGCGCGTCCCTGACTTAGGCCAGCCAAGAAGTCCCGCGGTTTCAGATCGATGGTTACGCCGCGGCGTTCACGATCGATGAGAAAGTACGTTGCCCCCGGACCTGTTCCAACTCTGACTACGAGTTGCTCCATGCCCGTAGCCGCGCCAATCCATGCCTTATTCCCGGAAAGAGTTCCAGATGACGGAGTACCGCTGAGACGGACGCCAGGAAGCGGTGGGTCGCCTTCCCGATCCTCCGTTGCTGCGTAGGAAACCCACGACCGGAGGGCCGCTGATGAGAACACATGTCGGCATGCAGCCTGGTAACCAGCAACGAACACCCAGGCCATTCGATCCGCGATGAGTCCACCGGCGATGGCCATAGCCAATGGATCCGGGTCCAGCGGAACTACACCTTCATTCCATGCGTCTCGGTAAGCCACTTCCGACGCCGACTCGGTCCGCTTAAGGCCAGTGGCAACGAGGGACTCGTAGACCTTGTTGTAAGTCATGACTTGCCAGTCCTCCCGGCTACCTCGAGTGATCGCAAAGGGTGATCACTCTCACTGCCGACTTTGGAGTTGCGCTCGCCGCCGCTTCAGCGAAGTCATTCGACGGCCAACCGGGCCTCTCAGGTCATGTGTTACAACGTCGGCCGTATTGCGACCCGGCGCCCCCATGACCCCTGATCCAGGAAACGTCGCTGCACCAGAAAGGTAAAGGCCAGGGATCGGGGTGCGGTAGCGCGTCGTCTCCCGTGGCCGGCCGAGGAACGTATCCAAGGGTGCACCGACATACGAGGGGGTCGAACCGAGGTGCAGGGATAACTCCTCTTCGTACCGGTCCGGGGTCATGGCTCGCCACGACTCCACTAGATCCAAAGCTCCGGGCTCCATGAGGCCAGCCCAGAGCTCGAGCCACCGCTCCGGTTCCTTCGAACCTGGCCAACCACCGGGCACGGAGTACGGGGTGAAGAAGATCTCCAAGCTAAGGACGTGACGGCCAGCACCGGGGCTCATCTCCGGATCGAGCACGGACGGATAGTTCATTGCAAGCGTTGGTTTTTCGGACACCCTCCCCTCTTCGCGAAGACGGTTGGCGGTCGCCAACTCATCGGGCCGAAGAGAGACGGTCATAGTCGGGTTGAGAATGTCAAGACCCGGGTGGCGAGACTCAATCTGGTCTGCTCCCTTGAACCGTGGCAGCCCAGTCAGGACAGCGTCGAGTTTCGACGCTGCACCCTCGGCGATGTACCTGTTGTGCCAACGCTCAACCATTCGGCGGGCCGCAGGCGGCGGCTCGTCGATCCAGTCCACGAAAACGCGGTGTGGGTCGCAGCAGGTCACCACCACATCGGAAGCAAGTTCCGTTCCATCCGAGAGCCTCACACCCTTGATGCTTCCCCCGCGAATGATCAAGTGATCGACTCGACTGTCGCATCGAACACGACCACCTGCGATTTCAAAACCAGCTCGAATCGCGTTGCCCAGCTCCCCGCTACCGCCGCGAGGCCGGCCTTGCTGCATTAGGTGATGGGACGCGAAGTTGAGGGCGGCCATCCCGGTGCCCGGCATGTCGGGCCCAAGACCCCAGGCGGTTGGTGCGTGGGAGATCGAAGGCATCGAGACTCGCCAGTCATCGAAGTAGTCGGCCATGACGTCATTGGCGGTGCGCTTGTCCCAGTTCAGGAGGCGGGCTGTAGCCCGGCCCCGTCTTCCGACGGTGGCGGCGAACCGGCGTAGTGACGGAGGGGTACGGGCCATCTCAAGCGCCAGTTCAGCAACTGGCATGGCATCGGCCAGATAACGCCGATAACCATCAACCTGATTCGGGTAGCTGGCCGCCAAGCTCTCGATGGTCTGCTCGGGGTCATGGAAGTGGACCCACGGTTCGGTGTCATCGTAGAACACATTGACGGAATTGGCATCGGCCTCGAGGTAGCGAAGACCGTGGGCGGTGAGGTCAAGGTCGTCGATGACATCAACCGCCCGGATGACAGAGTGCTCGGAGGCGCCGATGTTGAAGTTCGCGCCCAGAGCCGACACGGTGGATGTGCACCCACCCACCGTGGACCGCGACTCGAGGACCAATGTGTCGAACCCAGATCGAGCAAGATACGACGCGCAAATCAGACCGTTATGGCCCGCTCCGATGACGATTACATCCGCATCAGCCACTTTGTCCCTGTCCGATTCTTAAGACCGAGTTCGGCACGCCCACCATGCCAATCAAACTATCCTTGACCAAGCAAAGTTAGCAACTAGCAAACAACGCTCCCATGGTACCGTCACGATATGCACCACCTCCGAGTCGTGTTTCGGACTAACCGCTATGACGAAAGCGTTGCCTTTTATTCCGACGTGCTTGGGCTCGACATGACCGACTCGTGGGGAGGAAGTGGCTGTCGAGGATGCCTGTTCGCCTGGGCGGGAACACTTGTCGAGTTCTACGAAGGGGACTGGGTCGAATCTGGCACCCAACTCGCGATAGAAGTCCCGGACGCCCACGCGCAACATGCCCAACTCGTAGCTGCGGGCGGGGAGCCAAATGAGCCGGCCGACATGCCTTGGGGCCATCGCAGCGTGTTTATCTCCGATCCCCACGGCAACGAACTCAACTTCTTTGAAATCATTTCGGAACCATCGGACCCATGAGCCGCTGCTACGAAGACCTGTCCGGCCCCGAAATTGCCACCAATATCTCCCCTTCGTCCATCCTGTTGTTGCCGGTGGGAGCGGTTGAACAGCACGGCCCCCATCTTCCCCTCTCTGTCGATCACGTCATCGCCCACGAGACCGCCACCGCCCTCGTCGACGAATGCGGAGATCGACTCGACGTTTGGCAACTACCTACTATCTCAATTTCCAAATCGAACGAGCACGCCTGGTCGCCAGGCACGCTGTATCTCTCCGCCGAAACTCTGATGGCGATGCTCCGGGATATCGGCCGCTCGATATCCGCAACGGGTGCAGAACGACTCGTCCTGCTCAACGGGCATGGCGGCAACACGACCCATCTCGAAACCGCCCTGCGAGAGCTCCGTCTCGAATTTGGTCTCAAGACATTTCTGATGCACCCAATGATCCCACCCGCCCACGGAGGTCATTCGGCCGAACACGAGATGGGGATGGGGATCCATGGTGGACTCGATGAAACGTCGGTCTTCATGCACCTCAGACCCAACGAAGTGCACCTAGACAAGGCGGGTCGGCGAGTCCCCGAGATTCTCGACCAGAATGACCATGTGAAGTTCGGCGGTTCGGTCTCATTCGGTTGGTTATCAAACGACTTCAACCCCGATGGCTATATCGGCGACCCGACTGGCGCTACCGCCGAGCACGGAAGGCAACTGTTTGAACAATCAATCACCACCTTGAGCAAAGCTATGGAAGAGATCAGGACCTTTGACTTCGGTCGATGACATGGCTACGAGACAACAACCGCCGGGGAGACGGATACGATCCCGTCCGACCTGTGCGGGCAACACTGAGCAACTTCTCCCAGCCGCTGGGATGCAATAAGGGAGGCCCTGGAACATGATCGTGGGAGACGCTCTACGTCGACGGCGCAATGAGCTGGGCATGACACTGCGACAACTCGCCGAAGAGGCCGATTTGACCAGCGGGTTCTTGTCGCAGGTGGAAAACGACCGTGTCTCGCCTTCGCTCAAATCGCTCAGTCGCATTGCTGAGGTCCTTCGGATCCCACTATTCCAACTCTTGAGCACTCATGCCGGAAATCCGGTGGTGCGCTCCGGGGAACGGACTGCGGTCCCATGGATGGATACAGGCGTGGAAGCAGTGTTGCTAACGCCGTATCGGGATTGGCAGATGCTGCCGTTCCATCGAACGATGGAACCTGGAGAGAGGCTCTCGGCGGTCCGTCTCGAGCGAGCCCGCGAAGAGTGGTACTACGTATTAACGGGAGCTATCGAGATCACGCTCACCGACGACGAGTGCTTCGTATTGGAAGAAGGTGACGCGATCCACTTTGAGAGCAGCCGGCTCCAAGAAGTCGCGAACCCAACGAAGAAGGCCGCTGCGTTCATCTGCATGATGACGCCACCTCAGTTGTAGAAGTAGCCCTACAAAAGGAATCGGACTAAACCGCTAGCCGACGGGTCCGACGGACAAGAGACGTCCCGACCGAGAGGCAGCCTACGGCAATCACCCCGACTGCGGCATACGCCCATGCGACGCCATAGCGGATCGCGTCATTCGTCTCACTCGCAAGGACGATGTCTTTCCCACTAATGACATCACGCACTGCATCCACGTCGCCGACCTGCACATCAACCACAAGAAGAAGGATCGCACCCACTAAGGCCACGCCGTACATGGTGGCGAGGGAACGGACGAACTCATGTGCAGCAGACAAACGGCCCATCTCTGCCTGATCGCCGCTGGCTTGGAGAAGCGTGAGCCCTGCCGTGGTCACTAAACCTACGGACACGCCGACGAAAGTCAGGGCTCCGTACAAGACCAACAGGGGCCAATCAGTGAGGACAACGGTGGTTCCAGCTAGACCCAAGAAAGGGATAACAAGCCAGCAGCCGAATCGAATCACCTCAGATTCTCGCCAGCCGATAAGTAAACGGCTATACGCAAGAGATCCCAATGTCCAGCCCACGGCCCCGAACACAAGGGTGAAAGCCGCTAACTCCACTGACCGACCCCGGGTGGTTTGGACGTAGAGGGGCAAGAAATTGTCCGACCCGACCACAATAAAGATCATCATGCCGGAGGTGGCGTGTACCCACTTCACTGGAAACCGGGTTAGATGCTCACGGGCCAAAACCGGTGCGTCGGCTAGGCCGGCGTATTTCCAGTAGACCTTCGCCACCACCCCACTCAAAGCAATCGACGCTCCGGCAGCCCACCAGCGCACCCCCACCTGAGATACAGCTGTCAGTGAAAAACCAACAACAAGGGCAAGTAGCCAAATCCCTCTCCAGTCGATCCGAATCCGCGTCGGGCGCTCAAGGGTCGTGGGCAATGTGGCCCACCCCGAGGCAAGCGCGATTGCTATCACTGGCAATTGGGCCAAAAAGACGACCCTCCACCCGCCGGCAGCCAACATGACCCCGGCCAACGCAGGTCCACCCAGTCCCGTCACCCCAAATACCACCGACTGCGCTGCGAATGCACGAGGGCGGAGCTGGTGGGGATAGCCCAAACCGACTGTCGCAGTCGAGACGGCGAAAACCAGGCCAACACCTAGGCCCTGAAGCGTGCGCGCGAAAACGAGAGTCTCCATTGACGGTGCGACAGCAGCCGCGACAGTGGTCACAAATAGCCAGATCCCTGTCCCTCGAAAGGTTCGACGAACGCCGACGACATCAATCACGGGACCAGCGACTACGACCGCGATTGCCCCTGTCGCGTAATAGCCAGTGAACACCCAGGGCAACAGGCGCACATTGCCTAAATCCTCAGCGACAGTCGACAGGCCAGCGACGAGCGCCAACCCACCGAAACCGACCGTTGCAACGACCATCAGGTTGGCAACGGTTACCGGGAGGTATTTCCTGGACCAGATGCTGCGGCCAATGCAGGAACTACCGTCGATGTCTTCTCTCATGAATGTGCCAGATGCCATCGCAGAAAGAACATGACGGTCAACACTTTAGTCAATGTATTAACTTATACGAAGTAAAATTATGTAATAGCTATCTTCGATGCGCTCTGGCGATCCCGGGTTCGGAAGCTGCAGCGCTAAACGTGACAGCAAGAAGGAGTGTCGAAATGAATCTTTCGGTGTGCCCACCAGGGATCGCTCCCCCAGCCGCGAACTACGTCCACGCGGTTGTGAGTGAGAACCCGTCAAGAATGCTCCATACCTCCGGCGTCGTCCCTGTCGGCAAAGATGGAAGCGTGCCCGACGGAATCGGCGACCAGGCCGCCACGATCTGGTCGAATCTCCAGGCGATCTTGTCCGACGCCGAAATGTCCGTCGACGACATCGTCTCGGTTACAACCTATGTCGTAACTGGAGAAGATCTGAGACCGGTCATGGATGCCCGAGACACTGCGCTCGGCGACCACCTCGCTGCTTCTACCCTCGTCACCGTTCCCAAATTGGCTCAGTCGACCTGGCGTCTTGAGATCGCCGTAGTCGCGGCCTCTTGAGAAGAGAGGGACCAAGTAGAGAGGCACTGTCTACGATTGAGGGCCTAATCCCAATCAACCACCGTTCCGAGGAGTCCGGTCGGAAGCAGGGGCGGAACCTATAAGGACCCAGCATGTTTAGGTATTTCATGCAAGGAGTTCTATTGATTAACTTACGTTCATGGACGATAGTGGGTCGATGATGGGTAGGACTGAACCCGTCGACCGGTCAACGCTGAAGTTTGACCGCGTGTCGATGGTGTTCCCCGACGGCACCGAGGCAATACGAAACGTTTCCTTTTCGGTCGAGTCCGGAGAGTTCGTCACCATCGTGGGGCCATCCGGCTGCGGGAAATCGACACTGTTGAGAATCGCCTCGGGTCTCCTCGATCCCACCGGTGGCTCAGTCGATGTCGACCGCCAGCGACTCGGCTACGTGTTCCAGGACGCAACCCTCTTTCCTTGGCGAACAGTGCAGGGCAACGTCGAACTGCTGGCCGAGTTGCACGGCTATACAAAAACTGAGCGGCAGTCACTTGCCACGGCTGCCATCAACCTGGTCGGACTGCAGGGATTCGAAGA
>JASLKB010000105.1:0-3496 GCA_030747775.1 Acidimicrobiales bacterium
CCTGGTTCGAGCTCGTCTATGCGAACAAGATCAGCGACGGCGTCCTCGCTGGGAGCACAAAGAGAACGAAGGTCAACACTATTTGGTTCGACGTTTTCGCCGGCGACCAAGACGTGCCACATTCCGTGAGTGATCGGCTCGGCAATCGAGGCGAGCTCGTGCCCGAGCGCTTCGTGGTCGAAGTCGCGGAGCCGATCTGGGACGGCAATCGCCACTGCTTCGGCGTGTTCCACCAAATAGGAAAGCTCGGTGCGGCGATGTGCGGGAAGCGCCATCACCGGCACAATGCCAACGCGCAGGCAGGCCATTGTGAGGACGACGAACTCCCACCCGTTGGGGAGTTGAACCACAATGCGATCCCCGGTCTTTAGGCCCAGGCCGAGCAGGCGAACGGCGGCAGCATCAGCACGGTCGGCCAATTCCTGCCGGCTAAGTCGACAGTCCACGACCGGATCGATCAAGGCTGGTGTGTCGGGTGATCGTTCAGCAACTGCTCGGAACTCAGTGCCGATCGCAACACCCGCCCAATACCCTTCGGCGACATAGCGCTTGGCAACGTCAGCCGGCCACGGCACGGTGTGCTCGTTGATCTGGCTGATCATCTGTCGTCGGACCTCCCAATGGTTGTGATGGCCGCGTCGAGAGCGACTAGGCCAGTCTCAGTCAATCGGAGTGGGTTGATTTCGATCGTATCGAGATGCGGATTGTCGGCCAGAAGTCGCCCAATCACCATCACAATCTCTCCTATCTCCTCGTCGTTCAGCGTCGGTCCGTTGCGCCAGCCATAGAGGAGGCGCCGTCCGGATAGATCGGCGAGCATCGTCACAGCGTCAGCCCTGCCGACAGGGGCCAGCCGGACCGAGACGTCATCCAGGGCTTCGGCTGCGGTGCCTCCCAGACCGAGAACGACGACCGGACCGAAGATCGGATCGCGGTGCGCACCGACAACAAGTTCAACCCCAGTTTCTGCCATCGCTTCCACCAGTAACCGCTTTGCTCCCACCCGTCCAAGGGCCTCGACCGCTCCGTCCAGCTCGTCGGGAGTGCGAACATTGAGGTGAACACCACCGATCTCAGTCTTGTGGAAAATCTCTGCATCGAGCAGCTTGACCGCCACCGGTGGGCCGAGTTCTTTGAGGGCGGCCTGGGCCTCCAGTCGATCGCCACATACTCTGCGAGGCATAGTCGAGATGCCGAGTTGGTCGACCACGTCTTTGGCCTGTGCTTCATCGAAACTTTCTGCGTCGCAGCAGGGCATTAGACGGTCCTTGCGGACTTCGGCACTTACTCGACGATGCTGTGCCTGTGCGTCGGTTAACAGCGCAGCTGCAGCTGCAGCCACGCCGCAAGAATCGGCAGCTGTTGCAATCCCAGCCTCTAGAAGGGCAGCGCGTGTTTCGCCAGCGGCGGCCGCAGTTCCCCCAACCCCAACGACCAGGGGCACCCCGTCTAGCCGGCCCGCGATCCCGGCAGCAGCCAGGTCAACAGCCTTCGGCTCGTAGAGCGCATACGCAGCCACAACATCGGACGCCGGGTCGGCAGCGACCGCAGCCAGCACCTTGCCGAACTCGGGGCTAGGTCTGCCCGTGTCAACCGGATTTCGCTGGAACGTCAACGGAGGCAAAAGGCCTGAGAGAGTTTCTTGGGTGGTCTCCGACAACTCAGGTACTTCGATCCCACGTCCACGAAGGTCATCAAGGAGCAAAAGCCCGGGGCCAGCCTGTGCGGTGACCACGCCGACGGAGGCACCCGCTCGTGGTCGAGATCGCGTGACCGATAATGCCCCGACGGCGTCCACGAGCTCACGTTCGTCATCGACGAGAACAGCACCGGCCTGAGAGAGTGCGGCGCGGGTCGTCCTCCAAGATGTGGCGAGATTCCCCGTGTGTGACACGGCAAAGTCAGCCACGTCATTTCGCCCAACCACCAGCGCTACAACGGGTGTGTGCGGAACCAGCCGAGTGATTGCGTCGACGAGACGCGGCCCGTCGTCAACAGACTCAAGGTGGAGCGCGACCGCAGCGGTCTCCGGATCGGTAGCGAGATAATCCAGTACGTCCGATGCGGTCACGTCCGCGGCGTTCCCCAGTCCGACGGCGAGACTGAGGCCGTGCCCTGCCTCGGCGAACAGGAACGCCAGAGCGTGGTTGACACCACCGCTGGCTGCCACGATAGCTACGCGCCCCGATGGAATCGCCGCGATTCCGGGTACGAAGCTCGCAATCAACTTCCGCCGGGGATCGATGAAGCCACTCGTATTTGGCCCGAGCAGTCGAATTCCCTTCTCGCTTGCACGTGTGATTAGGTCATCCTGCAGACCAGGGCCAAGACCGCCAATCTCGGCAAAACCGCCGCTGCAGATCATGGCAGCGCTCGCCCCTACGGCCCCAGCCTCTTCAATCAGGTCCAGGCAGGCCGACGCTGGCACACACATAATCACGAGATCGATTGGTCCCTCTTCGGCTGCATCGAAGAGCGAGGGGTAGAAACCGGCACCCCGGTGATTAACCAGCGCAATACGGCGCTCACCCTGGTCGAAGGATTTGAGGGACTCTGCCATCGACGACCCGATCTTTCCGGGCGTGTGCGACGCACCTACGATGGCAATCCTGCGGGGCGCAAACAGCGGCGCTAGATCACCGCCTGCCGTGATCACGACGTCGCGCCCCACTCGGCCGCAACCTCCGGTGTTACGCCGACGAGATCTGCCCGACCAGACAGGACGGTGGTCACGGCCTTATCTCGATCGAACTCATGATCGATGATCACCGACGGCAGGCCGTAGTGAAGTCGTGTCTCCTCTGTGAGGAGGACTCTCGTAAGATTCGTGCCGCCATAAACGACCACACAATTCGGGTTCCGATTCACCAGGCTCGCCAGGTCTGCCCTTACTGCTGGCAGACCAGACTCCTCCTCAGGCGCCTCTACGAGTGCCCCCCATTGGCCGGATTCGGCTGCTTCAGCACGCAGTGGCAGGAGTGTCCCCTCCGCTGACAAAAACACGGGTACCCCAGCCTCCTCGACGACGCTCACGATCCGACTCGGAGTTGACCACCGGCCTTGCGTCACTGGAGCGTCTAGCGGCGGAGAGCCGAAGTCGTCGTGCCATGCCTTGTGGCTCGAGGCAACAAAGTCCGGATCGCGTCGCTCTAGACGACTATCGCTAATGCTCCGGGTAAGAAAGTGGTACGCGAACTGCCACGGCTCGAAGGCGTCGTGATAGATGCTGAAACGCTCCCACCAGGACAAGCTCGGACGGGCCGCGTCTTGGACACGTTCGACCGGAGGCCGAGCCGTCCGCTCGTACTCCTCGAATGCAGCCTCCATATCGTCCTTGTTTGCGGCCACCGCTGAAGCGAGGCCAACCGCGTCCTCCATGGCCATCTTGGTCCCGGAACCAACTGAGAAGTGCGCTGTGTGGACAGCGTCACCCAGGAAAGCCACCGCCTGGGGGGCAAACGCGTGCCACGGACGGGTGCGGCGGGTAACAAAGTTA
>JASLKB010000105.1:3506-7959 GCA_030747775.1 Acidimicrobiales bacterium
TTATTGACGAGCAACTCACGACCGTCGATCTGGTTGGCGAACAACCGTTGGAGGTACTCCTTTGTCCGCATGTCGCTCGGGCCCGGGGTTTGGGTCACATCAAACTCATCGAGTCCGGCTCGACGCCAGGTCGCTTCGTCGGCTTCGACGATAAAGGTCGACACGCTGTCACTGATCGGGTAGCCGTGCACTGCGAACGCACCATGAGGGCCGTGTTCGTGGACGAAGGTCAACCCATCAAAAAGGTAGTCGGTGCCGAACCAGATGAACTTGACCTCCGAAGTCTCGACAGTGACCTCTAGATAGTCAGCGACCTGCTCACGAATCCTCGAGGCAGTACCATCGGCAGCGACAACGAGGTCATAATCGCCGAGGTCGTCCAGGGTGACCTCTGTGGAGAACCGCAAGTCGGCACCGAGGGCGCTGGCCCGTTCCTGGAGTAGACGAAGCAGCGTCGTGCGGGCGATGGCCGCCATACCGTTGCCACCACAGCGAATCCGCTCCCCCTTCAGGCGGACCTCGATGTCGTCCCAGTGGCGGCCACCGGCATCAAGGGCCCGCCGGAGAACCGGATCTGCCTCGTGAATTCCCTCAAGCGTTCGGTCGGAAAAGACGACGCCGAAGCCGAAGGTGTCGTCGGCACGGTCGCGCTCGAATACCGTGACCTCGATTGACGGGTCGAAGCGGCGAAGCAGGGTCGCAAAGAACAACCCCCCGGGCCCACCACCGGCTACAGCGACGCGCACGGTCAGGATTCCCCTTTGCAGATGTTACGTAGCTCACCAACCCCCTCGACGCGCGTCACAAGTTCGTTACCCTCAACGAGATAGCGCTGTGGATTCCGAGCGTGACCGACCCCCCCGGGCGTACCGGTGGAGATGAGGTCGCCAGGCACCAGTGTGATTATCCGAGAGATGTAGGCCACCAGTTCAGACGGGCTGAACACGAGATCACTCGTATCGGCTTGCTGGACGGCCTCACCGTCAACCAGGCATGTCAGTGAACCAGGCGGCCCTTCGTCTACGACGATCCACGGGCCCACCGGCGTAGTGCGCTCGAAGGTCTTTCCCTGGAGCCACTGCGGGGTGCGATTCTGAAAATCTCGGGCGCTGACGTCGTTGACGACCGTGTATCCGGCGATCGCAGCGGCGGCTTCGTCCGCGCTCGCGTGGCGGACCTCAGCGCCGATCACAACGCCGAGTTCAGCCTCCCAGTCGGTCTGGTCGGAAAGCTTCGGAAGTTGGATGTCGTCGAACGCTCCGATCAAGGCCCCTGAGAACTTCGCAAACAACGTCGGGTGTGAGGGCAATTCCCGACCCATCTCCTCAATGTGAGCCCGATAGTTCAGCCCGATGCAGATGACCTTGTCCGGCCGAGGAACTGGCGGCGCATACTCGAGCGAATCGAGAGAGTGCTGAGGGCCATCTGCTGCAGCAGCGTCAGATCTCCAATCGCTGCGACCAAGGAAATCTCTCAGGTCGTCAGCGCCGAGTTCGACGGCGGCGCCCTCATCAACTCTGACAGCTGTAGTCCGGTCATCGAGACGGATAGTAGCGAGGCGCATTACGCCTCCTCCTTTCGGTTGACTCGGTCGAGGCCGAGGTTTTCGAACACGGGGTCGTCAGAAAAACGGAAAGCATCAAGCCCTGTCCCGGTTGCAAGCGAAAGCGCTGCCCAGGAAGGCACGACGAACAGGTCCCCTGTCTCGAGAGTATGCCGTTCTCCCTCAAGTTCGATCTCACCGTCACCTGCAAAGACCTGCCAGACAGACGATCCAGCCACGCGGATGCTGGCGGTCTGACAGCCGGGCGCTAGACGGTGCATCTCAGTTCGGATCGTTGTGAGAGCATCGCCACCCGTCGCTGGATTGGTGTATCGAACGACGGCATGGCCTGGCTCGACCACACCGGAGAAGCCCTCGTTTTCGAGCTCGAGCTGTGCGGTGAGCGCTGCGTCGGTGGCCTCCCATCGATAGGCCATAAGCGGAGATGCCTTTGTCCGAGGGGCACCAACCGGCAAGAGACCTGCATGCCCCCAGAGCCGCTCGTTGCGAGCGCGTGCGGGAGTGTCGCGTGTCGACAACGTTTCCGAACCGAACTCGAAGAATCCGGCATCCAGCTGCCGCACAAATGGGATATCCAGGCCATCGATCCAGGCCATCGGTTTGTCAGTGATGTTGTGATGCTCATGCCATCGCATTCCTGGCGTAAGTAGAAGATCACCACGACGCATAGCGACCGGATCGCCGTCCACGTTGGTCCACACTCCCTCGCCTTCGATGACGAAACGGAACGCCGATTGCGAATGCCGATGCGACGGAGCCTCCTCGCCGGGACCGAGGTACTGGATAGCTGCCCAAAGCGTGGGGGTGGCATAGGCCGTACCGGGCAGGCCAGGGTTTGCGAGCGCAATCGCCCGCCGCTCCCCTCCCCGACCAACCGGGACGAGCTCGCCTGAACGGGCCGCAAGCTCGTAAAGAACCGACCAACGCCACACGTTAGGACAGGTATCAGGTTGTGGAACGTTTGGCATAAGGCCTTCGCGCTGAGTCCAGAGAGGAGCGAGGTTCGCAGCCGCAAAATCTGTGTAGAGCTGGTCGAGCGCTGCTCGCTCGCTGCTGGTAAGGGTCTCAGATGGTTCGCTGACAGTCATCGCGTCCTCCTCATTTGCGCTGGCTTCACGCGACTGCGAGGCCAGCGTCGGTTCGGTCTGCTGCTGGTGGCTGCTCGTAGACACGATCGAAGGCCGCCCACGATCGGTCCTTAAGCGCCTCGACGACGTGCAGGAAGAGACCATGAGCCTCGTACCCTGGCCAATCGTGAGGCAGTAGATCGCTTGGTAGATCCGGATCGCGAAACGGGAACATCCGGTACTCGTGCGTGATCACAGTGCGCCTGACCAGCACCTCTTCGTCAGACAAGGCAGCCAAGGTCGCCTCAGTAGCAAGCGACTCATAGCGGCGAAGAAACGACCGGTAGTCGCCGACAAGCTCATCAAGGTCCCAATGCTGGGCAGCAAACTCACGATCGTCCTGCGACAACGGCGTCCGAGCAGCGAAGCACCGCAGGTGAACTCCCTCGGCCAAAGTGTCTCTGAGCCCATCACTTTCATCGCGAGCACCGATCCACGTCGACGCAGCCATAGGCACATACCCGCGCCACGCAAGCTCCCTACGTGTGCGTTCCCGTTCGGCCCCCGCATTGGCATCGTGTTTCAACACCAGGATGTGCCACTCGCCGCTCCACAAATCACGGTTTCTATCGAAGATCCGACGGCGACCCTGCTGTAGCAATGTCCAAGCCCGGTCACTGAGTTCGTAGTACGAGTTGCGCCCATGGCGACGGGACGTGAACCAACCCTCGCGGCGCATACGCGACATCGTCACCCGCGTCGCATCCTCGGTCACCCCGAACCACGACAGGATCGACGCCATATCCCCAATCGCTACGGCGCCACCCTTGTATCGGATGTAACTCCCGAACACGTCGAAGACAATCGAGCGCGTCTTTAACCGCATCACTGGACCAGCAACTTCGGCCAATGAGACCCTGCTCACAAATCCTCGCTGACGACAGCGCTCCGCTGGCACCCAAGACCATCGATTTCAGCGCGCATCGTTTCGCCAGCCACGAGGAAGCGGCCAGTGGCCATGCCAACACCTCCCGGGGTACCAGTCGAGATGATGTCACCTGGACGCAGCGTGGAGAATCGGCTGACGAACTCGATCTGATCGGCGATGTCGAACACCATGTCCGAGGCGACGCCGTCCTGTTTGAGCTCGTCGTCAACCCACAGACGCATGGCAAGCGCGTAGGGGTCTGGGACAGCCGCAGCCGGAACTATCACGGGACCAATTGGGGTGAAGCTGTCATAGCCCTTCTGCGCAAACCAATCCGAAGAGAAGAGTGGCCACTCCTCCCGCCGGATGTGGTCCCGGGCGGATACATCG
Organism: Acidimicrobiales bacterium; assembly: GCA_030747775.1. Classification (GTDB taxonomy): domain Bacteria; phylum Actinomycetota; class Acidimicrobiia; order Acidimicrobiales; family MedAcidi-G1; genus UBA9410. Next base: position 7,456 of record JASLKB010000105.1, read on the forward strand.
TTGCAAATCGTGTAGCCGGCCACGTAGTCCATCGCCGACTCGGCCGAGATGCGATGGCCGGTCCTACCAATTACCACTCCGAGCTCTACCTCCCAGTCGACCATGCACGCGTCGGACGGCGCGACGACCGGGTCGGTCGGGCCCACCACACTGCGGTTTGGCTTGAGAAACATGTACGGGTCGGTGGCTCCGACTCCCACCTTGGTGTCTACCAAATCGGAGTTCTCGGCTTCAATAGTGTGCTCCGCGTAATTTGCAGCGGCGAAGAGGAGTAGCGCGTCAGGAACCACGGGGGCGTCGAGGGTGACATCGCTGAGTGAGCCGAGCGAAGGGATGCGCTCACGATCGACCCTGACAAGATCCCTGATCGCAAGGAGCCGGTCACTCCAGCGTTCCCAATCAAGGAGCACATCGCCTAGCAACTCCGGTGGAAGCGCACTGGTCGGACCAAGCGACACCAGGATTGCGGCGAGGTCAAAGACTTGGTCATCCACCACAGCGACA
>JASLKB010000106.1 GCA_030747775.1 Acidimicrobiales bacterium
CTCCTCGAGGAGGTTGGAAAGATCCTGACCTGGCCCGCCACCCACGAGCAGGTCGAGGCCGCATCCAAGCTGGTTCCCGACGACATCGTCCAGATGATCTGTGCCGCCGGGACCCCGGACGAATGCAGGGAGAAGGTGGCCCAGTACATGGCCGACGGATGCACCTGTCCGATCCTCTACCCGCTGGGCCCTGACGTCCGGTTGATGATTGACACGTTCGCCGACTGGACGCCGTGAGCGCGCCGCACGCTCTGGACCGGATCGTTCTCCGGGGAGCACGCCATCCCGGTGACGTGGCCGTCGCCAACGGTCGGATCGTCGCGGTGGGCACGGTGTCCCCGGAACCGGGCGACGTGGTGATGCGGTGCGACGGAGACGTGGTCACGGCGGGTCTCGTGAACACCCACCACCATCTCTACCAGTGGATCACCCGGGGTCGGGCCACCGGTTGCGACTTGTTCCAGTGGCTCGTGGAGCTCTATCCAGTATGGGGCCGGTTGTCGGTCGAGGACGTGCGAGCCGCCGCACTAGTCGGACTGGCTGAACTGGCGGCCACGGGGTGCACCACGGCCTCGGACCACCACTACCTAGTGCCCGGCGGCGACGACACGGTGTTCGATGCCATTGTGGACGCGGCCCAGACAGTGGGGATCCGCCTCCACCTGTCACGTGGGTCCATGGACCTCGGGGAGAGCCTGGGTGGCCTGCCACCGGACCACGTGGTGGAGGACCGCGACGACATCCTGACCTCCACGGAGTCGGTGATCGCACGCCATCACGACGGCGACATGGTGCAGGTGACCGTCGCACCTTGCAGTCCCTTCTCAGTGACCACCGAACTCATGGTGGAGTCCGCCGAACTGGCCCGGAGGCATGGCCTGCGTTTGCACACCCACCTGTGTGAGACGGTCGACGAGCAACACCACTGCGTCGAACGGTTCGGTCGTCGACCAGTGGAGATGCTCGACGAGTGGGGTTGGGTGGGCGACGACGTTTGGTTGGCCCATGGGATCCACATCGACGATGCCGAGATGGCCCGCCTGGGCGCGGCCGGTACGGGCATCGCCCACTGTCCTTCGTCCAATGCACGCCTGGCGGCAGGCCTGTGCAGGGTCACGGACCTGCGGGCCGCTGGGTGCCCGGTGGGTCTGGGGGTGGACGGCGTGGCTTCCAACGAGGTTGGGGGCCTTTTCCCGGAGTTGCGCCAGGCGCTCTACATGGCCCGGCTGCGCGAGCTACGGCCCGATGCCCTAATGCCCGCCGAGGTGGTGGAGATCGCCACGGCCGGCGGGGCCGACTGTCTTGGCATGCCTGACGCCGGTCGCCTAGCGGTCGGCATGCGGGCGGATCTCGCGGTTTGGCCCGGTGATGACTTGGGTGACATGGCCGACCCGGTGGCCGGCCTAGTCCTCGGCCCCGATCGACGGGTACGTCATCTGTTGGTCGGAGGTCGGTCTGTGGTGGTCGACGGGCTGGTCGGTGGCGTCAACCTTCCAGACGCTCATCGGGATCTCGCTCGCCGGGCAACTCGTCTCTGGGACTGACGGCCTATTCGACTGACGACAGGACGATCGTGGGCCATGATGGATAGATGTCGACGGTCGCCGAGTTCACCATCGAGCCCTTCGTGGAGGGTGACCCAGGTCCACACGTCCGCGCGGCAGTTGCCGCGGCAGAAGCGGCCGGCTTGGCCGTGGATGTCGGCCCTTTTGGGACTTCCGTCGAGGGTGGGTCGGCTGACGTGCTGGACGCCGTGGACGCTGTGGTCCGCGCTGCAGTGGCCAACGGTGCCACCAGGGTCAGCCTGCAGTTGACGGTGGGCCGCTGAACCGGAGGTCCACTCCTGACCAGTGATGGCACGGGTGGGCGAAATGTGAAATAGTGCCGCACAGGTCGTCTGGGCTCTTGGCGGGTCGTGTGGACCCGGACCGAGGCGGCCAGAGGGAGAGATCATGCGACGCCGAATCGCCGGCCTGTTGGCCGTCGTCCTAAGCCTGACGCTGGTAGCAGCTGCTTGTGGTTCCGATGAGGAGGACGCCACCAAGGCGGCCTTCATCTTCGTTGGACCGGTGGGAGACGCCGGCTGGACCTACGCCCACGATCAGGGTCGACAGGCCGCTGCAGCCGAGACCGGAGTGGAGACGGCGTTCGTTGAGGCCGTGCCGGAGGGCACCGCTGACTTCGGGAACCACGTCCGCGACTTCATTGACCAGGGCTTCAACGTCATCTTCGGCACCTCGTTCGGCTACATGGACGACATGGAGGCCTTGGCTGGCGAGTTCCCAGATGTCGTTTTCGACCACATCTCGGGCTACAAGGCCAACGGCACCAACTTCGGCAACACCTTCGGGCGCATGTACGAACCCCGTTACCTGTCGGGCATGGTTGCCGGTTCGGCTACTTCGTCGAACCTGATCGGCTACGTGGCCGCCTTCCCGATTCCCGAGGTCATCCGGGGCATCAATGCCTTCACCCTCGGTGCTCAGGAGATCAACCCGGACGTCCAGGTCGAGGTGGTTTGGACCAGCACGTGGTTCGACCCGGTGGTGGAGGGCGACTCGGCCCAGGCCATGCTCGACAAGGGTGCTGACGTGATCGCCATGCACCAGGACTCCACGGCAGCCGGTGAGAAGGCTGAGGCGGCAGGCGCCCGCTGGGTGGCATACAACTCGGACATGAGCGCCCACGCTCCGGCTGCCCACCTGACGGCACCGGTGTGGGACTGGGGTCCGCGCTATGTGGAGGTCATCGAGCAGGCCATGGCCGGCACCTACGAGGGCGGGTACTTCTGGGGTTCGATGGCTGACGGCACGGTCGACCTGGCACCCATCGCCGCTGACGTCGATGCTTCGGTGGTCGCCGCGGTGGCTGAGCGCAAGCAGCAGATCATCGACGGATCGTTCCACCCGTTCCAGGGTCCGATCAACGCTCAGGACGGCAGCGTCCTAGTGGCGGCTGGAGAGACCATGGCCGACGGGGACATGCTGGGCATCGGCGTGTTCGTCGAGGGGGTCATCGGCTCCGCCGGTTGATCATCTGAAATCTGACGCCTGTCCCCTGAGGGGATCGGACGCGGCGCCGGCGGGGAAGACCCGCCGGCGCCGTCATGTCCGAGCCCTCTCTTCCCTGGACCGACCAGACTCCTCTTCATGACCGACCCCCACATCCCGACCAGTCCGGTTGACGCGACCACCGGCAACCCGCCAGCGGTCGAAATGCTGGACGTCTGGAAGCGCTTCCCCGGTGTGGTGGCCAACGCCGGCGCCAACCTGAGGGTCCGGCGTGGCAGCGTTCATGCCGTACTTGGCGAGAACGGTGCAGGAAAGTCAACCCTCATGAACGTGCTGTCCGGCGTGTACCGAGCGGACGAGGGCGAGGTACGGATCGACGGTACTCCCTACCACTTCCGGACTCCGGCGGATGCGTTGGACGCCGGAGTGGGCATGGTCCACCAGGAGTTCCGCCTTGTGCCGTCGTTCACGGTGGCTGAGAACGTGGCGCTGGGTGCGTGCGACCGGATCGTCCGGAGGTCAGCCGTCGAATCAGCGGTGGGTGCGCTGGCCGATCGATTTGGCCTGGCCACCGAACCCGACCGGCCGGTATGGCAGCTCTCAATGGGGGAGCGCCAACGGGTCGAGATCCTCAAGGCGTTGTGGCGCGACGCCCGGATCCTGGTGCTGGACGAGCCGACGGCGGTCCTCACCCCGGGAGAGGCTGACGAGTTGGGCGCCGTACTGCGACACATGGCCGACGACGGCCGCACCGTGGTGTTCATCAGCCACAAGCTCCACGAGGTGACAGGTTTCTGCGATGAAGCCACAGTGCTTCGCGGTGGACGGACGGTTGCCGCCTCGTTGTTCGTGGCCGACACCGACGCGACCGAACTGGCCAGCCTCATGGTCGGCGCCTCACCGGTCGTCACCGAACGGCCACCGGCCCGGGAGGTCGGAGAGGTGCTGCTCGAAGTGCAGGACCTCCGTTGTCCCGACGACCGGGGACTGGCGGCCCTCGATGGTCTGAACCTGACAGTGCGTTCGGGCGAGATCGTGGGCATTGCCGGCGTGGCCGGAAACGGTCAGCGGGAGATGGCACAGACCATCGCAGGCCTGCGGCCGGTGGAGTCGGGGTCGGTCCAGCTGTGCGGTGAGGACCGGACCGACGCCACACCGCGACAGCGCTTCGCCGATGGGCTGGGCTACATCCCGGAGGATCGGCTCGGAGTCGGACTGGCGCCCCGGCTCAGCGTGACCGACAACGCTGTCCTGCGGACCTATGGCAGGCATCGTCGTGGCCCGTTCCTCGACGCGGCGGGTGCCACCGACTATTGCCACGACCTCGTGGACCGGTTCGGCGTTCGTACCGGTCCGTTGGAAGAACCGATAGCGGGGTTGTCCGGCGGCAACCTCCAGCGCCTCCTGGTGGGCCGCGAGCTGGTGGACGGGCCCCGGGTTGTGGTGGCTGCCCAGCCCACACGTGGCTTGGACGTCCAGGGCGTGAAGGCCATCCAGGACCTTCTGGTGTCCGAGCGGGAGGCCGGGGCAGCGGTCCTGCTCGTCTCCGAGGACCTCGACGAGTTGCTGACGCTGGCCGACCGACTGTTGGTCATGCATGCCGGGCGAATCGTGGCCGAGTTCGATCCGACGACGGCTGAGCGTTACGTCATCGGCGAGGCGATGATCGGCCATTCCTCGTCGGCCTCGCTCGCCTCAAGTGATCAGGGGTCCAGTCGGTGAGCCGGCCGGTACTGGTTCGACGGGAGCAGGTGCTGCGGGGTGGCCAACCGTTGGCCTTCGGCATTGGCCTGTGCGTGGCTCTGTTGGTGGGCCTGGTGCTGCTCGTTGGTTCGGGGCACGATCCGCTACGGGTCTATGGGCGGATGTTCGAGGCCTCCCTGGGCGACCCCCGCGCCTGGTCGGTGACGCTGAACAGGGCGGTGCCGTTGGGGCTGGCTGGCCTCGCCGTCGCTGTGGCCGGGTCCATGGGGCTCTGGAACATCGGGGCCGAGGGCCAGATCATGGCGGGGGCTATCGGCGCCGCCTGGATAGCCCGGATCGGTGGGGAATGGCCGTCTCCCGTCCTTATCACGGCCATGCTGGCCGCAGCGATCCTGGGTGGTGGCCTTCTGGCCCTGGGGCCGGCCGTCGCTCGAGCGAGGATCGGGGTGAATGAGATCATCACCACCTTGATGCTCAACGAGGTGGCCATCCGCCTGGTCCAGTGGCTGGTCCACGGCCGTTGGAAGGATCCCGGATCCAACAACTTCCCCCTCGCCCCGATGCTGCCTGACAACGCGCGCCTCCCCGGCTTGTTCGAGCGGGCCCACTTCGGAGTGGTGCTGGCCGGGGTGGTAATCGCCTTGTTCGGGGTGGCAGCCAGCCGGACCGCCTGGGGCTACGAGCTTCGGGTAGCGGGGTCGTCGGGGGCCACGGCGCGCTACGCCGGTATCTCTCTGGAACGGAAGGTCATGACGGTCCTGATCCTGTCGGGTGGTGTAGCCGGGTTCGCTGGAGGCATCGAACTGAGTGGTGCCGCGGACCGGATCACCGAGGGACTGTCCAACGGCTTCGGCTTCGCCGGCATCATCGTGGCTGCCCTGGCCCTGATGCGCCCGTCGGGGGTCGCTGCGGTGGCTCTCTTGTTCGGCGCCGTGCAGATCGGCGGCCAGAGCATCCAGACCATGGGCGTCTCGTCCTCGGTGTCGACGATCCTCCAGGCCCTGATCCTTTTCGGCGCCATTGCCGCAGGAGTGCTGAGCCGCTACCGGGTTGAGATGGTGGCCGGTGAAGCGACGGAGGTCACGGGATGACCGAGGCTTCGTTGGTCGGCCTATTGGAGGCCACGGTGTCGTTCGGCGCATTGTTGTATCTCGCCGCCCTCGGCGAGATGGTCGCCGAGAAGGCCGGCATCCTGAACCTCGGCGTGGAGGGGATGATGGCCATGGGAGCGGTCACCGGCTTCGTCGTGGCCCTCCACTCCGGCGACCCTTGGGTGGCGTTGTTGGCTGCGGTTGCCGCCGGGGCAGCAGTGGGCCTACTCCACGGGTTCTTTACCGTGGTGCTGGGTGCGGAACAGGTCGTATCCGGTCTGTCGCTGACCATTCTTGGCCTGGGCTTGTCGGCCTACTTGGGACGCGGCTCGGTCGGTCGACCGGCGGGCGCCGAGTTGGTCGGTGTGGACTGGGGTCCGTTGACAGACCTCCCGTGGGCGGGGCCGGTGCTGTTCGGCCAGTCGCCGCTGGTTTACTTGGCGGTTGTGGCAGGGTTCGCGACCTGGTTCGTGTTGTGGCGCACCCGCCTAGGCCTCGCCGTTCGGGCGGCAGGGGAGTCGGCATCCACTGCGGACGCCGCCGGCCACTCGGTGGCTGGCATTCGCCTGGCGGCAGTTGCCGTTGGCGGTGGATTGGCTGGGGCGGCTGGCGCGTACCTGACGCTGTCGCTGACCCCACAATGGGTCGAGGGTGTCGTGGCTGGGCGCGGGTGGATCGCCGTGGCCCTGGTGATCTTCGGTGCTTGGCGTCCCGGTCGGGTGGCCATTGGAGCCCTCTTATTCGGCCTGACCCTGGCGTTGAAGACACGCCTCCAGACCTTTGGCGTGGACTTCTCGCCAATCCTGTTGTCGATGTTGCCCTACCTGCTGACCGTAGGGGTCCTAGTGGTCATCTCGATCCGTTCCCGGAATCGACCCTCACCCTCGCCCGCCGCCCTGGGGATCGCCTACCGCCGCGAGGAACGCTGAGCCAGCCATCTCCCGTCTCGGATCCTCGGCACGGGAGGTCAGGCTCGTTCCACCCCTGTAAGGAGGACCACGACCTCCTCGTCGGCGTCGATGCAACCGTCCCGCCGGGCGGCCAGCAGCCCGGCCAGCCCTGCCGTCCCGGTCGGGTCGGCAGGCACCGAGGTGTGGGCCCGGACTAGCCGGTGGGCCTCGATCACGTCGGCCTCAGTAGCCACCACTGGTCCACCTGGCATCGGGCCGAGCAACATGTCGTGAACCACGGGCCGCCAGTCGTAGGTGATGTCGTCGAGGATCCCGGTGGCCGCCGATCCCGGATCGTCCCAGGACCACATGTACCTGCCATCCGGTTCGGAGATGGCCGCGTCGATGTCGTCCGATGCGGCCACGAGGTTGAAGGCCCGGGCCAGCGGGGCACATCCCTCGGTTTGGACGGCGACCAGTGGGGGTCGGCCACCCGGCAGAATTGACGGGCCGCCGAGTTCCACGGCGTCGGTCAGCGCCGAAACGGTACTGGTAGCCAGAGCGGCACCACCCACCTGGACGAGGAGCCGAGTGGGGGAGCGGTCATGGCCTGTGAGTTCGGCGGCTAACTCGAAGCCCAGCGTGCGGCCACCGTCGATGGTCCACGGTGCCTCGATCCCCTGACAGGTGAACGGTACGGCTCCGGTAGCCAGTAGTTCCCGGAAGCGGAGGATGCACGGATCTCCGGCTTCGCCGTCGCGCCGCTCGCAGACCCGGACGTCGGCCCCGAGGTCGTCGAGGCGATCCAAGATCGTTCCGTCAGCCCACGTGGGCACGTGCACGGCCAATGGGCGGCCAGCGGCTCTGGCCACCACCGCAGCGGCCAGAGCGGCGTTGCCGCACGACGAGATGGCCAGCGTCGTGTCGTCGGGAACCTCGTCGACTGCCAGGTGGAGGGCCAGGCCGAACAGGTGGCGGGCCTTGTGGGTGCCTGACACGTTGCCCGTCTCATCCTTGGCCCAGATGCCACCGCCTTGGCCCATGGCGTCGGCTAGGGCGGTCTGGCTGACCATCGGGGTGGTCCGGAAGCCGTGGCCGTCCACCTCTGCCACCGCATCGTCGAGGCGTCGGACCACGTCCACGAACCGGGCGTCGGTCCATCCGACGGCTAGGGCCCGGTGGTGCGACCAGAGCAGCGTCCGAAAGGCTACGAACGGGTTGGAGTCGGCGCCGAGGCGGGC
>JASLKB010000107.1 GCA_030747775.1 Acidimicrobiales bacterium
GCCGCGTGGCGCGACGCTCACGGGCCTGAATGCGAGAAGCTCCCGTCAGGTGATGATGACGTCTGCTCGCAGCTCTATAGCTCAGGCACGACAGGTCACCCCAAGGGCGTGCAGAGCACCAACGCGAACTTCCAGGCCCTGTTCGCCACCGTCGACTGGGATATGGGCGACGATTCGCGCAACATGGCCATCCTCCCGTTCTTCCACATCGGTGGTGGCGGTTGGGCCCTGTTCGGAATGGCCAACGGTGCTACCACGTTCACGGCTCGAGACTTCGACCCGGCGGGTGTACTCCGGGGGATCGAGGACGAAGGCATTACGCACGCCATCTTCGTGCCGGCCATGCTGCAGTTCTTCCTGATGGTGCCCTCCGACGGGATCGACCTGTCGTCCATGGAACGCATCGCCTACGGCGCATCGCCTATCACCGAGGACGTGCTGGTTAAGTCCATGGCGCAGTTCGGTTGCGAGTTCTTCCAGGTGTACGCCATGACCGAGACCACTGGTGCCGGGACCACCCTGCCGCCTGAGGACCATGGTGGCGACGCCGATCCGAAGCTGCTGCGGTCAGCCGGCAAGCCCATCCGGGGTATGGAGATGAAGATCGTCGACCCGGACACCGGCGAGACGCTGCCCGACGGTGAGGTGGGCGAAGTCTGGATGCGCCATGGCGGGAACATGCTGGGTTACTGGAACCTGCCCGAGGAGACGGCTAAGACCCTGCCTGGTGACGGTTGGCTGCGGTCCGGTGACGCCGCCTACCTAGAGGACGGCTACCTGTACATCCATGATCGGGTGAAAGACATGATCGTCTCGGGCGGTGAGAACGTGTACCCGGCTGAGGTGGAAAACGCCCTCATGTCCCACGACGGGGTTGCCGACGTGGCCGTCATCGGGGTGCCCGACGAGCGGTGGGGCGAAGCGGGCAAGGCCCTGGTCATCCCGGTGCCCGACTCGGGGGTGACCGCCGAGGACATCTTGGCGCACGCTCGGGAGCGGCTAGCCGGCTTCAAGTGCCCCAAGACAGTGGAGTTCATCGAGGAGATTCCTCGGAATCCGACGGGCAAGATCCTTAAGCGCATCCTTCGAGAGCCCTACTGGGAGGGTCACGACCGCCGGGTTGGCTGAGCCCGCTTCGGACGACCCGGAGGTGTCCCCCTAGGGTCGCTGTCCATGGACATCAGACTGGACGGCAAGGTCGCCATCGTCACCGGTGGCTCACGCGGAATTGGGCGGGGCATCGCTTCGGCTATGGCGGCGGCGGGGGCCAGGGTGATGATTACCAGCCGCAACGAGGAGTCGTGCGCGGCCACCGTGGAAGAACTTCGGACCGCAACAGGCGGTGATCTGGCGTATGTGGCAGGCCACGTCGGCAAGGTCGAGGACATGGACCGGGTGCTGGATGCCACGCTGGAGGCATTCGGGGCCATCGACGTGCTGGTCAACAACGCAGCCACCAACCCCTACGCCGGACCCGTCATCGACATCGACGTCCCCCGGTGGGAGAAGACGTTCGCCACCAACTTGACCACCCCGCTGGTTTGGACTCAGGCCTGCTGGAACCGGTGGATGAAGGAGCACGGTGGCTCGGTGGTCAACATCTCGTCGGTGGGTGCCTTCGGTACCAATCCCATCCTTGGCGTTTACGACCTAACCAAGCGGGCGTTGATCCACCTGACCGAGCAACTGGCGGCCGAGATGGGCCCGGCCGTGCGAGTCAACGCGGTGTGTCCGGGGCTCGTCCGAACCGACTTTGCTCGCGCCCTGTGGGAAGACGGCCGTGGCGACGCCATTGCCGAGGCGCTGCCCATGAAGCGCCTCGGTGAGCCCGAGGACATTGCCTCCACGGCGCTGTTCCTGGCCTCTGACGCCGCCTCCTGGATGACCGGCCATGCCGTGCTGGTTGACGGTGGTCAACTCATCAACATCAACTGACGGTCGGAAACATCTAGACCTCTAGTTGGGCGGCAACGGTCTGGGCAGCGTCGATGAACTCTTCGACCATGTCCAGTACCACCTGGCCGGCACCCCTGGTTCGGTTCATGGTGCCAACCACCTGGCCCACGAAGTAGGTGGCCAGTTCTTCGGCGCCCGATCCCTCCTGGTGGGCGGCTCGGTTGATGCGTTCAATGGCCGCGCCGGTCAGCATTGGTTGGAGCGGCATGCCCAGAGGGGCCGGGGTGTCGTCGCGGTCCCACTCCTCGGTCCAGGCCGTTCGCAACATGCGGGCGGGTTTGCCGGTCATGGAGCGCGAGCGCAGGGTGTCACCCGACCCGGCGGCCAGCATCTTGTCCTTGACTACCGGGTGAGTCTCAGCCTCCGCGGTAGTTAGCCACACCGATCCGCACCACACGCCGGCTGCCCCGAGGGCCATGGCGGCGGCCATCTGGCGGCCTCGGCCGATACCGCCGGCGCCCAGTACGGGGACGGGCGCCACGGCGTCGACGACCTCGGGTAGGAGCACCATGGATCCGATGTGGCCCGTGTGGCCGCCTCCCTCGGTGCCCTGGGCGATGATGACGTCGGCGCCGGCGGCCACGTGGCGTTCGGCGTGCACCTTCGTGCCGGCCAGGGCTGCCACTGTCACCCCGGCTTCGTGGCAGCGGTCGACCATCTCACGTGGTGGCGGGCCGAGGGCGTTGGCTACCAGGGCCGGGCGGTGGGCCAGGGCGATGTCTAACTGGCGGATAGCCCTGTTGGCAGAGAATGGGGCGTCACCCGGGCGTTCGGCCCACCCGGCAGTGTCGGGGTTCTCCGGCACGCCGTAGCGCTCGAGCAGCTCGTTGAGGAATTCCCGGTGGGCGCCGGGAATGGCTTCCACCAGGTCGGCTACGGTCAGGCCGCCCTCGTCGGATCCGGCGTATCGGGCAGGGACGATGAGGTCCACTCCGAACGGACGGTCGCCGATTTCGTCAGCGATCCACGCCAGGTCGGTCTCCAATGCCTCGTCGCTGTGGGCCACGGCCCCCAGCACGCCGAGGCCGCCGGCCCGGGATACAGCGGCCACCACGTCACGGCAGTGTGTGAAAGCCACGATTGGGAACTCGATGCCGAATAATTCGGTTATCGGGGTCTGCATGGGATCTCCTATTTCTCCGGAGTTGGCCGTTGGCCGGGTCAGATGGCGACCTGGCCGGTGAGGTCGAGTTCACAAGACTGGCCGACGAGGTCGTCTGCCAGCAACGCGTCGAGCGTGCCACGGTCGGTGGTGCCACCCCACACCCGGGCGCCGGCGGGGGAGAGGCTGGCGACCAGGGCCTCGGTGGGTAGACCATTCCGGTCGTGGCGGACTGTGTAGCCGTCGATTATGGCCGTCCCGGCAAACCCTGGGTCGGGTTGGCGGGCCATCGCGTCAGCAGGCTGTTCGGCCATCGTGTCTGCACCGTCGATCGAGTGGAACGGGGCGGCGGGAGGTTCGGTGCCGTAGATGCCGAAGGCATGCTTGCCGAGGTAGCCGCCGTTGGCGTACAGCAGCCCGGTGCCCGGTGCTTCGCGGAGTCTGCCTACGAGGGCGGCCAGCGACTGGCCCACCGAGTTGGAGTGCGGACCACCGGCAAACGTCAGGCCTCCGTTGGCGGTCAGAGGTCGGGTTTCGGTATCAGCGTCGAGGCCCAGTTCGGTAGCGCACACCTGGACTGAGGCCGGAAAGCAGGCGTACAGGTCCAGGTGGTCCACCTCGTCAAGGTGGAGCCTGGCGGCAGCCAGCGCACTGGTGCCGCTGACACGTGCACCCGGTGAGTGGTGGAGGTGCATGCGGACGCTAGGGGATCCCGGGTCGTCGGCACGAGTGGCGACGTGGGGGAATACCCACCGGTCACGGGGTACTCCGAGGGTTTCGGCCCGGGCTACCGAGGTGAGCAGGACAGCGCTGGCCTGGTCCACGTTGTTGTTGGCCATCATGGCTCGGGTGTAGGGAGCGGCAACCATGCGGTTGGTTCCCGATGGCGTGGTGATGGCGTCGGCATCCATTGGCGTGCGGGTTGCCGCATGGGGATTGGCACATGCCACTTCGTTGAAGCGGGCCCACAGGGCACCCACGCGACGGCGGTGCTGATCGACCGTCTCGCCACGGTCGTGACGGATAGCCGACTCGGCGATCGGGTAGAACACGCCGGGTTCGACGAGTCCGCGGGACTCCTCATGTGGTGTGGCCATTTCCAGGCCGCCTTCGAAGCGTTCAGCGGGGGTCAAAGCCTCGTCGACGTCGCGACGGACCTCCACGGCGAACCTCCGGGCCCGGTGTCGCGACCGGAACACCTCGCCTCCGGTCATGAGGGCGGCGTCGATTCGGCCATCGGCCACGAGTTCGGCTAGATGGGCCAGCAGCCGTTGGGGTGAGGTGCCGGACAGGCCGGTGAGCAGGGTGGTGGCGTTGCTAGCGCCGAGGGCGTCGGCCACTTGGCGCCCCGGGTCCCGGTAGCTCCAGATGCCGCCCACCACGGCCAACATGTCGACCCTCACAGCAGTTCCGCAACCGGCCGCGTCGATGCCAGCCGAGCGGCAGGCGTCGATCATGAGCTCCACGGCGGTCCGGGCCATCGTTGGATCGTCCACCCGGTCGGTGACCTGGGCGACGCCGACGATGACTGGGGTGCGGGGGTCGAGTCCCATCTAGCCATCTTCGCCGTCTCCGTGGCTCGGCAGCGCACTGGAGAATTGTGTTAGGTGCGCTTCACATAGGAAGGCTTACACTGCGTCGCAATGATGCAGCCAAAACCCGACCGGGTTACCTACCTAGTTACTGGTTGCGCCGGTTTCATCGGCTCGACTCTGATAGATCGTCTTTTGGCCAACGGGCATCTGGTAGTGGGGGTTGATTGCTTGACGCCCACCTACCAAGCGACGATCAAGGAGCGCAACCTCACCGACGCGATCAAGCATCCGGGCTTTTCGATGCGGCGTGATGACCTAGCCGTGTCGGATCTCGAACCCTTGCTGGATGGAGTGGACACTGTGTTCCACCTGGCTGGCCAACCGGGCGTTCAGACTTCGTGGGGGTCAGGTTTCGCCAAACACTTGGAGCGGAACGTATTGGTAACCCAACGCCTGATGGAGGCTTCCTTAGCCACCGGTGTGCGTCGGCTGGTATTGGCGTCGAGTTCGTCGGTTTACGGAGCGGTCGACGGCGTGACCAGAGAGGAAGCACCGTTGCGTCCGCTGAGTCCCTATGGCCTGTCGAAGTTGTCGACCGAGCACCTGGCCTCGCTGTACGGCATCCGCGGTCTAGACGTGGTGCCGTTGCGGTTCTTCACCGTATACGGGCCACGCCAGAGGCCCGACATGGCTTTTCACCGGATGGTTGAAGCAGCTCTCGGGGGGCCTGCCTTTCCGCTGCGGGGCGATGGCAGCCAGCGGCGGTCCTTCACCTTCGTGGACGATGTGGTCGATGCTGTTGTCCGGGTAGCCGTGGCACCGGGTGTGTCAGGCATGGTGCTCAATGTGGGTTCGTCTACCGCTACGCCCCTTATTGACGTTCTGGACCTCGTCGGCCACCTTGTCGGCCGTCCGGTCCCCGTTGAGTACCACGAGCGCCCGCCGGGTGACCCCGATCTGACGCACGCCTGTGTCGACCGACTCCGGGACATGATTGGCTGGGTGCCCACCACCGGCTTGGAAGATGGCCTGGCAGAGCAGGTCGCCCATCACCGAGCCACTCGAAGTTTGAGGGAGCCGGCTGCCCCCGGAAGAGACTTGTTGCTGTCAGGTAGCGTGACGACGTGACTTACGAGACTCCTGAGTACCACCCGGCGTTCGAGGAGTATTGCGAGACCATTTTCGAACTAGCTGAAGACGATGTTGACGTAATCCAGGCCCGCATCGCCGAACGACTCGAGGTATCCCGGCCCGCTGTGTCGGAGATGGTTCGTCGCATGGAAAAGGAGGGCATGGTCTCAGTCGATGACGGCACAATTGCCTTGACTAGCGATGGAGCAAGGCTCGCCAAACAGGTGGTTCGCCGCCACCGGCTGGCCGAGTGCTTCTTGACCGACATCCTGGGCTTGTCGTGGACCGATGCCCACCACGAGGCCGGCAAGTGGGAGCACATCATCTCTGGCCCAGTCGAGGATGCACTCATGCGTGTCCTCCATGAACCCACGACCTGCCCCCACGGCAATCCCATCCCCGGAGCTGGCTACCAGGAACCTGAGCACTCCGCGGTGCTCAGTGACCTGAGACCGGGCGTGGAGTTCACCGTGGAGCGGATTCCTGAGGAGTTGGAGTTTCGAGACGGTCTACTCGAGTTCTTGGAAGGCGCAGAGATTAAGCCGGGAAACCGGGGTCGGGTGACCGCTAGTTCACCGGATGGCACTACCACCATCGAGATCGCTGGCGACTTCGTCGGCGTTGGTGCCTTCGCTTCGGCCCGTATTCTCGTTGCCCTCGACTGACGCGCGACGACCCGCTAGACCGGCCCAGGCCAGCAGGACCAGAGTCCAGACAACAGCCCACCACAGGTCGCTGGCTGAACTCCGTTGCAGGTCGGGGAAAAGGCGAGAGAACCACCGGTAACCGACCCAAGCAGTCTCGGTGACGTCGACGGCTAAGGCCCGACGGCCGGTGGAAGCCTCGACGGCTACCCAGATCCATCCAGCAGAACCCACGATTGCTGACGCCACCAGCGGGATAAGCATTCGGCGCGCCTGGTCCACTGCTATGGCAACGACCACAACGGCGAGTGGGAGAATCACCACAACCTGACGTCCCGGCCACCACCAGCCGTGCATGGTTAGTGCTAACCAGGTTGCCGTCGCCCAGCCGGTGGCTATTGGAAGTGCCAGAAGCGACCAGCCAGCGGGACGGCGGGCTAGTAGTGCACCGAGGGTTGGCGCCATGACCAGCCAGGCGGGGGACCATGCGGCCAGACCAAAAGGCCGGTCGATTAGAAGGCCGACTAGACGTCGGGACCGTCCCCAGTAGTCGGGATCGAAGCCCAGGACACCGAACTCGCTGGTCACGAAGTGGTCGCCGGTCGAGTAAACCGTCCATCCACCGTAGACACGTACATGGAATACGACGTAAAGGATGGCCATGGCCGATAGGGCTAGACCGCCGAGTAGAAGGAGACGTCGCTGCCCTAACTGCCAGAGGTTCTTGGCGGCGATTCCGACCACAGCAGCGGTAGTCGGGACGTACTTCACCGACAGCCAGGGCAGGGCAGTTACAGCTATCACCAAGGCCACAAGCAAGCGGGCTCGTGGCGTTGCTTCACCCCCTTTGACTTGTAGGCCCGAAACCGCCCCGACGGCAACCACCAAAGCTAGGGCGGCCGGCAGCTCTGGATAAATCTGGCTGCCGTAGGCGGTCAGTGGTGGCGTTGCCGACAGAGCACCCACCACCCAGGCTCCGGTTCGCGTTGATACCCCGAAGCGAC
>JASLKB010000108.1 GCA_030747775.1 Acidimicrobiales bacterium
GACAAAAGCCAAAAGTAGCGATCGAGAACTGACCGCCCGCTTAGAGGGTTTTTGGCCTCTCAGGACACGGCCAGACGACTGTCACATCGTTGATATACCATGGGTTTTGAACACAAGGTGGTTGTTGGCTAGAGCGCTCGCCTCACACGCGAGAGGTCACTGGTTCGAGTCCAGTACGGTCCACGGAATGACCTGCGGTTATGCGGGTCTTGTTGGTTTGCGTATTGGCTGTTCCGGACATGCCATGTCTTGTTAACTAGGCCCAACTATCCCATTTGAAAATTGTTGAGATTTCAACGATCTCTCCGGCGGCGTTACAGGAATCGCAAAGACATTCTTGCCCACGCGTATCTACACGGAGAGTGTCAGAGACAACCCCGTCCCCCTCAGGGGAGACAGACTCAAGGGATGGGGAGACTCGTAGCGGTCATGGCGTTGGTTCTGGTCGCGTCGGCTTGTGGTGGGGGTTCGGACTCCGCCGAGTTGGAGGCGCTGCGGGAAGAGGTTGCAACCCTCAAGGCGCAGGTGGCAGCGGCCGCTCAAGACTCGGATTGGCCAGATGAGTATCAGGCCTTCTGGGTGGATATCTGCCAGCCGATCGTTGAGTCGCTTGCTGACGCGTCAGATGGAGATGGGCTGTCTGCTCGTGATGTTTGCCAATGCACCTTGGATGGACTGATGAAGGCCTTCTCATTTAAGGACTACGAGTCGTGGCCGCAGGACATCAAAGACCGTGCAGCAGCGCCCTACGTCACGATGTGCTGGGGGGCGGGATAAGAGGCTGTCTGCGCGTATCTACACCTAGGGTCAACCCGTGGCATCGGACGAAAGATCGACCGGCGGGCAAAACCTCGACATTCCCTACGAGATCGGCCTTCATGAAGTTGCTGAGGGTGTCTTCGCTTACCTGCAGCCCGACGGGGGATGGGGCTGGTCCAACGCCGGGCTACTTGTCACCGACGCCGGGTCGATGCTCGTTGACACGCTGTTCGACCAGGTCCTGACCCGTCGGATGCTCGACGCCATGACGCGGGTGACCGGTGCCCAGCCCATCGGCACCGTAGTGAACACGCACGCCAACGGGGACCACTGCTATGGCAATGGCCTGCTACCCGATGCAGAGATCGTCACCACCGAGGCCGCGGCCCGCGAGATGGGCGTCGTGCCTCCGTCGGCGTTACTTGCCCTACTGGCCGCTGACATGGGTGAACCGACCAACCGGTACGTCCAGGAGGCGTTTGGAGCCTTCGAGTTCGCCGGGATCGAGGTTCCTGAACCGACCCGGACGTTCACCGGGAGCCTCGATTTGGACCTGGGCGGCCGTCCCATCTCCCTGGAACAGGTGGGCCCGGCCCACACCGCCGGTGACCTGCTCGTCCACCTGCCGGACGCCGGGGTGGTGTTCGCTGGCGACATCCTGTTCATCGATGGCACACCCATCGTGTGGGACGGCCCGATCGCCAACTGGGTTGCCGCCTGCGACCGGATACTTGACTTGGACCAACTCCACGATGGTGCAGTCATTGTTCCCGGGCACGGCCCCCTCACCGATGCCGAAGGCGTCCGGGCCGTCCGCGGCTACCTCGTTTGGCTCGAGGCGGCGTGCTGGGAGGCCCATGCTGCAGGACTTACCGCAGCACAGGCGGTGCAGGAACTTGCCGCTATGGGGGAGTTCCAGCCCTACCGCCAGTGGGGCGAATGGGAACGTCTCGCCGTGAACGTCCGTGCCGTCTACCGTGAGATCGACGGCAGCGACCAGACCATTCCGGACCTGTTCGGTGCCATGGCCGCGTTGGCCGCAGACCGATCCGATTCCTGAATCCATCCTGACCTCGACTCTGGAGTGACAGCCATGCCGAACTGCGCATTTGTGGGCCTCGGGGTCATGGGCTACCCCATGGCCGGCCACCTTCAGGCTGCCGGGCACCCGACCACCGTGTACAACCGCACGACAGCCAAGGCCGAGGCCTGGGTGGGCGAGCACGGAGGATCTTCGGCGCCTACGCCACGGGAAGCTGCAACGGGTGCTCACCTGGTCATGGTCTGCGTCGGCAACGACGATGACCTGCGGTCCGTGGTGTTCGGCGACCAGGGTGCCCTAGCCGGGATGGACACCGGCGCCACACTGGTCGACCACACCACAGCCTCAGCCGAGGTGGCCCGTGAGATCCGGGCTGCGGCGGATGCAGTCGGGGTGGGGTTCATCGACGCTCCGGTGTCCGGTGGCCAAGCTGGGGCCGAGAATGGCCAACTAGCGGTGATGTGCGGTGGCGACGAAAGCGTCTACGCGGGTGTCGAGCCCGTCATCGATGCCTACGCCAAGATCTCCGTCCTCGTCGGTGGCACCGGATCGGGGCAGCTCACCAAGATGGTCAACCAGGTCTGCATAGCGGGCCTCATCCAGGGCCTGTCCGAGGCGCTGGACTTCGGCCGTCGAGCCGACCTCGACATGGACCGCGTGCTGTCGGTCATCGGAGGGGGAGCATCGGGCTCGTGGCAGATGGCCAACCGGGCCGGAACCATGCTCGATCGGCACTTCGACCACGGCTTTGCACTGGACTGGATGCGTAAGGACCTCGGCATCGTCTTCGACGAGGCGGAGCGCATCGACGCCACACTCCCGATCACCGCCCTCGTCGACCAGCTCTACGCCCGTCTTCAGCGCGAGGGCCACGGCCGTTGGGACACCAGCGCACTCATCGAGCTGCTCCGCGACGACTGAATGAGAGCCATGTCAGGGCGCTGTCAGGAATAGGTCACCGACCCAGGTAGGGCTTCAGGTTGCAGGTTCAGGCCCGGCCACCGTGGTCCGGTTGAGCTCCCGGCGCTGGCCGGCGTAATCGTTCAGGGCCACATGCTGGGTGGTTCGGTTGTCCCACAGCACCACGTCGCCGTTCGACCACCGGTGCCGGAAGGTGAAACGCACGTGCGTCGAGAACTCGTGCAGCCACGTCAGCAAGCGACGTTCCTCGTGGGCACCCTCGTCGGTTCCGTCGCCGATCCCCGAACCCCGGAGCCCACGAACGTAGGTTCCGTTGAAGAACAGTGAGCGGCGTCCCGATTCAGGATGGGTTACCAGCAACGGGTGTTCCCGCGTCTCCTCGGCCGATTCCGACGTCCGGATGTCCATGCCCGATAGTCCCGAGTGGAGGGACTGTTGGGCCGGCGAGTAGCTGGCACTCGCTGAGTGCACACAGGTGATCGCCTCGAACTGTTGGCGCATCTCTTCGGGTAACTGGTCATGGGCCGCCGTCATCGACGCCCACACTGTGTCGCCTCCCACGTCGGGCACGTCCAAGGCATGGAGCACCGTGAAGGCCGGTGGGGCGTCCAGGAACGAGAAGTCGCTGTGCCACACTCCGCCGAAGTTGAACGCCTCGGGCTCGGTGGCTTCCTTGACCACCTTGATGACCTCCGGATGCTCCGGCACCGGCTGCACGAAAGGCACCGGTGAGTAGCTGCCCAGCAGGTGGCTGAACTCGGCCTGCTCATCTGGGGAGAGTCGCTGGTCGGGCACCACCAGCACCTCGTGGGTGACCAGTGCTGATCTGAGCTCGGCTACCAGTCCAGAGTCCATGTCCGGAGACAGCACCACGCCGTCGACCCGGGCGCCCAAAACCCCGGTTAACCGGGAAACGATCATCTCCACAGCGGTGACCCTATGTCGGGGCACGCTCCCCGGAGAGGCCGAGAGGGACGGTTGACACCAGAATGGGCGTGGTGGTGTCGCTCAGGTCGCGTGCCGAGTACGGAGAAGACATCTGGACAGTGCTCGACGTCGGAGGGCAGCATGGCTGGGGCTCGAGACGACTGCCGGACAGTTGACCATAGAGGCCTCTCTGCTAGCGAAGGGTTCAACGATGAAGACGGGCTTGACGACTCGACTGGTATTCATCGTGGTGGTTTCGGCGTGCGGTAGCGGCGCGAACCTGATTGGAACGAAGCCAACAGCAGTACCCACCACGGTGGCACCGACCACGACCGTTGTTCCCACCACCGTTGCGCCGGCACCGACCACGACCGTTGCGCCGGCGACGACCGCCGTATCCGCCACCACGATTACATCGAGCTCCACGGCTCCGCCACCTATCTCCTCGTCGACATGGACTTCAGAGTCGACCTGGGACATGTGCCTCGTGACCGGGCCTGACGGCCGCCAGTATGAGTGGCTCAACCACGCGACATGGATGTCCCTTGAGCGTCAGCGCCGCGAGTTGCCGAACTCAGTGATCCTGGACGGAGGAGGTGCCACTACCGCATCGGCCACGCCTGGGGAGGCCGGAGAGCCAGAGGATCTCATTGACGACTTCGTCGAAGAGCGTTGTGACCTCATCGTCACCATCGGAGCTGAAATGGGAGCGGCGACCGCGGCCAGCGCCGACCAGAATCCTGACGTCGACTTCATCGGCATTGACCAGCACCATGATGGGGAGCTCTTGAATCTGGCCAGCCTGGTCTTCCCTGAGGACCGCGCCGGCTTCCTCGTCGGAGCCCTCGCCGCGTCGGCGACCGAGAACGGCACTGTCGCAGTGGTATTGGACTCGATCACCGAACCTTCGTCGGTGGCCTACCGCACTGGCTTTGCCAATGGGGTCGCTCACATCAATCCCGACATCGAGGTGCTCTCGGTGGCTCACCCTGGTGGTGTAGGGGAACCTGACGCGGACTGGGGGGCGATCGCGGCAACACAAGCCCTCGATAGCGGCGCTGATGTCGTCTTTGCTCCCGGCAGCGGAAGCGGATACGGCGTGCTGTTGGAGACTGCCGGTACTGGTTACGACGCCCGAAACGGAGCGCTGTGCATCGGCGCAGGGGTCGACGATTTCCTCCAGGTGATCAAGGCCCGCCGGTGCATGCTCACCAGCGTCCACAAGTTGCCCGACGAGTTCCACGAGTTCTACTGGCGCCCGGACCGGCCGCCCTACATCAAGGAGTACGAGGAGGCCCTTGCCATACCGCTCGAATACGAGGTTGGGCACGCCCACTCCACGCTGAGCCTCATCAGCCGGGAGTTCCTCCTCGGAGGCACACCGTCGGGTACCCATTTCGGACCGGTTGGTTTGCATTTCTTCAACATGTGGGGTGCACACAAGACGGGGGTCCCAAATCGGGCCTACTGGCCGTCAGACGAACTCAAGTCGTTGCTGGCAGACCTCACCGGGGCCCTATGGAGGGGCGAGATCCAAGCCTCGTAGCGCCCGTTCTACACAGAGTCGACCCCTGAACTGGCTGTTGGGCTGGGAATCGGGCTAATCGGTGGAGCCTCCGACCCGATGGGGGAACCCGTCAGACACCTAGTCTCCGCCCATGTCACGATTGATCCTCCGCAATGGCCACGTGTTCGACGGGGTCTCTAACGATCCCCCAACTGTGGCCGATGTCGTGATCGACGATGATCGGATTGTCGACATCGGACCCGGCTTGGACGGTGACCTGGAGATTGACTGCACCGGGCGGCTCGTTACTCCCGGCCTTTTCGACTGCCACGTCCATTTCATGGTGGACGGCGACTTCTCCGCCCAGACACACCTCCAATCACCGTTCTCACTTCAGTTTTTCCAGGCCGCAGAAAGGATGGAGCGGACCCTTGGCGTGGGCGTCACCTCGGTCCGTGAAGCCGGTGGCTCAGATGCCGGCGTGCGAGAGGCCCGCGACCGTGGTCTGATCGCTGGACCACGCATGCAGATCTCCCTCACCATGCTGTCCCAGACCGGCGGCCACGGTGATAGCTGGGAGATCTGCGGCGGATTCATGCCCGGGATGATGGACGCCCACCCGGGTCGTCCGGGTGCAATCGTCGATGGGCCCGACGAGATGCGTCGAAAGGTCCGTGAACTCATCCGGGCTGATGCCGACGTGATCAAGGTGGCTACTACCGGTGGGGTGATGTCGTCCCGGTCTCGCCCGCAACACGCCCAGTTCCGGCCCGACGAACTAGCCGTATTGGTAGCCGAAGCGTCGGCTGCCGAACGGTTCGTCATGGCCCATGCCCAAGGAACCCAGGGCATTCGTAACGCCATCAACGCAGGCATTAGGTCTATCGAGCACGGCATCTACCTCGATGACGAGACCATTGAGATGATGCTGGACGCCGGCACCTGGCTAGTCCCGACGCTCATCGCTCCGATGGGGGTGCTGGAGGCGGTCGAGCGGGGCGTCGAGATTGCCGATCAGGTCATCGCCAAGGCCACCGAAGTCGTCGGGATTCATCGAGATTCAGTGTCAAGGGCCATGGCGGCGGGCGTCAAGATCGCCATGGGAACCGACTCCGGGGTGACCCCTCACGGACAGAACCTCCGCGAACTAGCCGAGATGGCGAAGCTCGGCATGCCGGGTGATCAGGTGCTGCGTTCATCCACGACGGTCGCCGCCGACCTCCTAGGTGTTTCTGATGACCTCGGCACCATCCAGGTCGGCAAACTCGCTGATCTGGTCATCTGGGATGGATCCGACCTCGACGTCAGCAACATGCGATCCCGTATCCACACTGTCATTCAGGACGGAGCAGTGGTTGCAGGGCGCCTCGGCGACTGAAGCCAGTTTCCTTAGGTCCCGTGCTCTGGGACCTGAGCGGCGAGGCCGCTTCGAGAACTACAGAATCTGCGACAGGAACAGCTTGGTGCGGTCCTCGGTCGGGTTTGAGAAGAACAGGTCTGTCGTATTCTGTTCGACGATCTGCCCACCCTCCATGAAAATGAGCCGGTCGGCCACCTCCTTGGCGAAACCCATCTCGTGGGTCACGACCATCATGGTCATCCCAGAGAGGGCCAGTGACTTCATGACGTCCAGCACTTCCTTGATCATTTCTGGGTCGAGAGCTGAAGTTGGCTCATCGAACAGCATGATCCGAGGCTCCATAGCTAGCGCCCGGGCGATCGCCACCCGTTGCTGCTGACCGCCCGACAGTTGACCCGGGTACTTGGCGGCCTGTTCGGGGATACCGACGCGCTCCAGCAGGGCCATGCCCTGGGCCTCGGCCTCGGCCCGTGGCTTCTTGCGCACCCAGATGGGTGCCAGGGTCACGTTGTCCAGGATGTTCAGGTGGGGGAACAGGTTGAACTGCTGGAACACCATCCCGACCTCGGACCGCACCTTCTCGATGTTCCGAAGGTCGTTGGTGAGCTCCACGTCGTCAACGACGATCCGACCCTCCTGATGGATCTCAAGGCGGTTGATGCATCGGATCCATGTCGACTTCCCGGAGCCCGAGGGTCCGAGCACCACGACGACTTCCTGTTCCTTGATGGTGGCTGACACCTTGTCGAGGGCCTGGAAGTCGCCGTACCACTTCGATACGTCCTCGCACACGATCATGTCGCGGGCTCCGGACAGGTCCCGGGTCTGGCCACCGGTCG
>JASLKB010000109.1 GCA_030747775.1 Acidimicrobiales bacterium
CGGGCGTGGTGAGGGCGGCCGGATCTGAGCGGAGAGGCCCTTCGCCGGCCCACGGTGCTTGCCGTCGACGTTGGCGGGAGCAAGTTGGCGGCCGGGTTGGTGACTGGTAGTGGGCGACTGGTCGAACAACTTCGGACGGCGACCGCTCCCGCTGTGCACACTCCAGGCGATAGGCCACCCTGGTCGACCTCCGGTGGGACGGATCCCACCTTTGAGTTGCTCTGGTCGATCGTGGAGCCGTTCATTGATCGGGCTGAGGCTGTGGGCGTGGGATGCGGGGGTCCAATGGTCGGAGGGCCTAGAGACCGTCGAATGTCTCCACTCCACATCCGCGGGTGGGAAGATTTCCCGTTAGCCAAGCTCCTAGCAGAGCGATCCGGTTTAGATGTGGTGGTTGACAACGACGCCAAGGCGCTGGCCCTGGGAGAGGGATGGTGCGGGGCGGCTGTCGGCCACCGGGATTTCCTCGCGATGGTTGTTTCGACCGGCGTGGGCGGGGGAATCGTGCTCGACGGCCGCCTTCTTGGGGGGGCCACGGACAACGCGGGCCACATCGGGCATCTCGTTGTAGACCCTGAGGGGCCAGCATGCGCCTGCGGCTCAAGGGGCTGCCTTGAGGCAGTTGCGTCAGGCACAGCCATCGCGGTGAGTACCGGTGCACTCGCCGCCGATGCCAGCGAAGAGGTTCGACGGCGGGTTGGGACCATGGTCGGTAGGGGGGTGGGTGATGTGGTGAACCTGCTGGACCTTCCGCTGGCCGTGGTTGCTGGTTCGGTCGCTCTGGGCTTCGGTGCCCCATTTTTTGACGCCGCTGCCGAGGCTCTTCAAACGAGGTGCGGTCTGGCATTCACTGCGGGGGCACGGATCGTTCCGGCGGGTCTCGGTGTCGACGGGCCGCTCGTCGGTGCTGCAGCGGTTTGGCACCACTACGCGGGTTCCGGGGTGCTGCCCGCGGGCCCCGCCCTAGGGGAAGATCGGGGCTGATGGATGCCCGGTGGTTCGCGCGTATGGCAGTGGCCATGTTGGTTCGGCCGTGGCTGTGGGCCGTGGTAGTTCGTCAGCTGGGACGCTTGGCTCGACGGGGTTGGTGGCGTCGTCCACCGTTCATGCCGGTGCCAGCACGTGCCTATGGGGCGTTCCGGACCACCACCCAGTACGGCGATCCGACAGCGGCTCCGTCAGTAGACGACGTCGTAGTGTGGCTGGATTGGGTCCGACGATTTCCAGCGTGAATTTGTTGCCGGAGTGGGAAATCCGACACCCCAGGGGCTCGGTGGCCGAGGGTCACGGAACAGTCGGGGTTATCACCTCGAGGGCCGTGCTCCGGTATCAGGTGGACAGGGCCACGGTAGTGCTGGGCAGCGGCCAGCGGGACTTCCCAGGCTTGGCGTCGAAGGCCTCGGCGGTGGGCTTCGACGTGGTTCGGCGCCGCTCTGGCGGGGGTGCGGTCCTGCTGCGTCCCGAGGGAATGCTGTGGGTCGACCTACTCCTGCCACGGGGAGATCGACTCTGGGACGATGACGTGGGGCGGTCCTCGTCGTGGTTGGGGGCGGCGTGGGTGGACGCTCTGGCAGTAGCCGGCGTGGAGTCCGAGGTCCATCGAGGGGCCCAGACGAGTGGGCTCACGGGCCGGGCGATCTGTTTCATGAGCCGTGCGGCCGGTGAAGTGCTGTGCGATGGCCGGAAGGTGATCGGAATCAGCCAACGCAGGGACCGCAGTGGGGCCCGCTTCCAGTGTGGGGTTTTGTTCGGTGATGACGCTGCAGCCGACTTGGTGGCCCCACTGGTTGACCTATTGGGACTGGAACCCCGCGCTGAAGTGTTGGCCGAGGTGGGGGCCAGAGTCGGTGGTCTGCCGTCGGGTCTGGGAGCTCCCGGTCCGGATGAGTTGTTCGATGCGTTTCTGGGGGCTCTCGGCCGCACTGGCTGAACCTTCCATGACATTTCACTGAGGCCGCTGGACTTCGCGCGCCCGAAATGACCTTGCTTGGGTGACTAGTGGGGCCAATTTGCATTTTGGGGGGAGAAAAGGGGTAATGTGGGGGCATGTGGGGAGTAATGGGGATCCGGCGTTAGGTGCACCGGACGTAACCAGAGCTCCGAATCCCCCCCCACAAGGGATTGACAGGACCAGATCGAAAACAGCGCGATTAGAGAGGAGGCACCGACATGGTCTTCGTGGGAACCCACGACCACACGCTGGACGACAAGGGCCGCCTTGTGCTTCCTGTCCGATTTCGGAGTCACTTCGCCGAATCGGCCTACCTGTCACCGGGGGCTGGGTGCATCTCCCTCTGGGAGCCCGAACTCTTCTTACAGATGATGAATCGGCTCGGGGAGCAGGTCCGTTCTGGCGAAGTCGAACAGCGGGAGCGCAACTATGTGGCCCACTCGTCCAGCATCGTCCGTCCCGACGCTCAGGGGCGGATCGTCATACCCGAACGACTCCGGGCCTTCGCTTCACTCACCCACGACGTGAAGGTGTGCGGAACGGTCGACTCTGTCGAGATCTGGGACGCCGCTAACTGGTCGGCCAACGCGGACGACATGGACAGGTCTCAGTCGGTACCCAACGTCTTCCTTCGCGGCGGCGGCATCTGATTCCTGGTGTCCCGGGAGTGACTGCCCCGGGTGACACAAGACCTGACCCATCGAACACAGGAGCACAGCATCACCCAAGAGACCTGATGACCACGACGAGCGGCCGTCGAGCGGCTCGTCCCTGGACCGTCCCCCGGTCGGCAGGATGGAAGGCCCCTACTCCGCCCGCTTTCCATCTAGCCCGATTCGGGGAGACATCCCGACAGGCGTTCGCCGGTCGGGGGACCGTCGAGGGACGAGCCCCGGATACCGAATGACGAGGTTTTTGGACGGGTGTGGACCGGACTATGGCGGAAAATGACGGAACTCAGCGCAGCAATCCGGCGGCAGGCGCTCTCAGGGCTTCTGGCTTCCATCACGTTCCGGTGATGTGCGACGAGGTCCTAGAGGTCCTCGGGTCAGGGCCTCCAGGCATCGTGTTGGATGCAACCGTGGGTGGTGGTGGCCACGCAGCGGCGATCCTTGCTGCCAACCCGGATATGAGCCTTTTGGGCCTGGATCGTGACGACGCTGCACTGACCGCTGCGGGCGAACGCCTCGCCCGGTTTGGGGATCGGGTAGTGCTTCACCGCTCGGCATTCGGTGATCTGGCAGGCGCAATGGAAGCTGTTGGCGTCGAACGTATTTCCGGTTTCCTGTTTGACCTCGGGGTCTCCTCACCGCAGTTGGACTGCGCAGAGCGCGGCTTTAGCTATCGGCAGGCTGGCCCTCTAGACATGCGGATGGACCGGCGTCAGCGGTTGACCGCTGCTGAGGTAGTAAACGGTTACGAGGAGGCCGAGTTGGCTCGGATCCTTCACCGACATGCCGATGAGCGTTATGCCCGTCGGATCGCTCGCACTTTGGTGGCCGCACGGCCGGTGGTCGACACGGCACTGTTGGCCGAGTTGGTCCGTGAGGCCATTCCCGCCCCGGCCCGTCGTCGTGGTGGCCATCCCGCGAAACGCACTTTCCAGGCCATCCGGATCGAGGTCAACGGTGAGTTGGACCAGTTGGCAGACGCCCTTGACGAGGCCGTTCGCCGTTTGGTACCCGGAGGTAGGGGGGCGGTGCTCTCCTACCATTCTGGAGAGGACCGGATCGTGAAGGAACGGTTCGACCGAGCGGCCACCGGTGGCTGTGTCTGTCCTCCCCGCCTCCCGTGTGTCTGCGGCGCGAAGCCAAAGGTCATACTGCCACGCCGGGCTGGGCGGACCCCGGGTGTCGACGAGGCTGCCGACAATCCTCGGGCAGCCAGCGCTCGGCTCCGCTCTTTGGAGCGGATCTCTGGAACGGTAGGTTCCTGATGACGGCCGTCCTTCGCCCGGTCCGTATCGCTCGACCTGCAGTGGCGGGGCAGCAAGCCCTGCCAACCACGCAACGGGCCACTTTCGGGGTGCTTGGTCTCTTGGCGATGATTGCTTTCTTCGTCGGCCTGATGGTCCTCGCCAACTTCCACGTGGTGGTAGTTGGAGACCAGTTCGAGTTTGATCGCCTCGAGCGTCGGTTTGAGGATGGCCTCGAGAGAGCCCAGGTCTTGCGGAACGAGGTGGCGCAACTGGAGAACCCCGACCGGATACTGCGGGTAGCGGAGGGACGTCTGGGAATGGTGCCTCCGACAGAACGCCTTCAGCTGGCTGTGGTCCTCCCGGACGTCGTTGGAGGTGGCCTCTCGGCACCGGTTGGTGATCCCTTCGCCGGTGGGAACCGGTGAGTCGCCAGCCTGGTGTCACGGTGGCCACCGGGCGTCGTGCTAGCCGTCAGGTACCGCTCCGGGAGACGCAGGCCGTCCTTCGACACCGTTTGGTAGCAGTGGGCTGCCTCCTGGTCGTAGTAGCGGGCCTACTGATCTGGCGATTGGCTGTAGTCCAACTAGTCGAACCCGACCGGTTCCTGGCCTATGGAGAGTCTCAGCGGATTGTCCCCGAGGAGTTGGCGGCTACCCGTGGTGCCATCACCGACCGAAATGGCGTGGACCTCGCCCTCTCCCTCCCCCTGCCGACCCTCGTGGCTACTCCGGCGGCAGTAAAGGAACCCCGCCTAACGGCAGAGAGGCTGGCTGGGATCCTCGATGTTGACGTGGACTTCCTAGAAGGGCGACTGTCCGGTGACGGCCAGTACGCATACCTCAGCCGTGAAGTGGATCGAGCGGTTGCCGCCGAGGTCATGGACCTCGGTTTGGTGGGCATCAGGATCGAGGAGGAGCGAGCTCGCGTCCGCCCGGGGAATCGTTCGGCCCTGGGGGTGCTGGGGCGCACTGACGTCGACTCGGTGGGCATCAGCGGTCTCGAGTTGGTCTACGACGGACTGCTGTCGGGAGTCGCCGGCCTCAAGGTCATCGAACGGGACCTGACGGGAGCGTCGATCCCGGGTGGCGAGTATTCGGTCGAACCACCAACTCATGGTCGGACCCTGGTCCTGACCATCGACCGGTCACTGCAGTTCGAGGCAGAACGACTCTTGGTGGACGGCGTCGAGCGGGCGGGTGGTCAGAGTGGGATCTTGGTAGCCATGGACCCAACCTCGGGCGAGGTGCTGGTGTCGGCGACCGTGGTCCGTGGTAGCGACGGTGTGATCCGAATCTCAGGCGAACACCGGGCCGTCACCTGGACCTACGAACCGGGCTCCATAATCAAGCCCCTTACGGTCGCGGCAGTCTTGGACGCCGCAGTGGCCTCACCCGACACCGTCCGGAAGGTCCCGGGTCGGATCGAGGTCCACGACGCCACCTTCCGGGACGCGCCGTTGCACGATCCTTTAGACCTCTCGGTTGCCGACATACTGCGGCGGTCCTCCAACGTGGGCACGATCATGTGGGCCTCCGACCTGGGCCCAGATGCCCTGCACTCCAAGTTCCATGAGTTCGGCCTAGGTCGAGTCTCGGCACTGGAGTTCCCGGGTGAGTCTGGGGGCAGCCTCCTGCCCCTCTCCCGGTGGTCTGGGACTTCGCTACCCACTGTCTCCATCGGACAGGGGGTGTCAACAACTCCGATGCAGATGCTGACTGCTTATGCGGCCTTAGCCAACAAGGGAGTTCGGCCCGCGCCCACCTTGGTGCTTGGAACGCGGGACGATGGGGGGATGTTTGAACCGCAGCGTGCTGGCCGAAACACGACGGTGGTACCGGTCAGGGTGGCCGCTGAGGTGGCAAGCATGATGGAGGGGGTCGTGGAGTCGGGAACGGGAACTCGTGCCGCGGTGCCGGGGTATCGGGTGGCCGGCAAGACGGGGACCGCTTGGAAGCCCCGACCTGGTGGGGGCTACGGCTCCGAGGGGGATCGGGACTACGTAGCTAGTTTCGTGGGCTTCCTGCCGGCCGACGAGCCGGAGTTGGTTGTCCTGGTGGTGGTTGATGAACCGTCGTCGGAGCGTTACTCGGGGGGGAAGGCCGCCGCTCCTATCTTCTCGGATTTTGCCAGCTTCGCCGTTCGCCGTCTTCGGATCCCGTCGGAGGTAGAACGTGTGGGCCTCGAGCAGACAGGTCGGGTTCGGGCCGTAACTCCGGCCCATCAGCGACTGCTTGATGGGGCGGCGCTCGAGTTGGCCGCCCCGTCGACTGGAGGCTGAGATGCGGCTTGCCGCACTGTTGGCAGCGGCCGGTCTGGAGGGGCAGTCGTCTGTTTCATGGTCCGGGGGAGGAACTGAGGACCCCGAGATAGTCCGGGTGTCACACGATTCTCGGCACGTGGCTTCCGGAGACTTGTTCTGTTGTGTCGTTGGTGGAACACATGATGGCCACCGGTTCGCTGTTGATGCCGAGGCCGCTGGTGCAGTGGGACTGTTGGTTGAACGTCCGGTCTTTGATGCATCGGTTCCGGTCATCCGGGTGCCGTCGGTCCGTCGGGCCATGGGGCCGCTGGCTGCCACCCTCCATGGTTGGCCGTCGCGATCTCTAGATCTCGTGGGGGTGACGGGCACCAACGGTAAGACCAGCGTGGTCCATCTACTGCAGTCCATTCTCCAGGCGTCGGGTCGGCGGGCGGAGTCCTGGGGCACGTTGTCGGGGGAACGCACTACCCCCGAGGGGACTGACCTCCAGGCGACGATCGCTGGTTGGGTTGCCGCCGGAGTTAATGCCGCGGCTCTCGAGGTGTCCTCCCACGCCCTGGCCCAGCACCGGGTAGATGGAACGACATTCGCTGCTGTGGCATTCACGACCCTTGGTCGGGATCATCTCGACTTCCACGACTCGATGGAGGATTACGAAGCGGCGAAAAAGCGACTCTTCGATGGCACCTTCGCAGATCATGCAGTGATCTCACTGGCCGATCCTTCAGGTCGGCGGATGTCCAGGACGGCCGAGATGGCAGGCATGTCGGTGGTTGTTGTCGATCCCGAATCGGTCGACTCCACCGTGTCGGCCACGGGCTGCGTTGTCGCCTGGAGGGGAAGGAATCTGGAGGTGACCACTGGCGGTCGGTTTACGGTGGCCAATGCTCTGGTTGCCGCCGAATTGGCCCTAGTGCTCGGCTGTGGTGAGGAAGACGTCGTGGCCGGGCTGGCGGCAGCGGCTCCGGTCCCTGGGCGTTTCCAACCGGTTCCCCTCGCCGGGGGACCGACCGTGGTCGTCGATTATGCCCATACCCCCGATGCGTTGGAGGCTGTGCTGGTCGCCGCTCGGGATGTCTTGGAAACGTCCATAGGAGGAAATCATCGACCATCCGATCGGGGGTCGGGCCAGTTGGTCGTTGTCTTTGGTTGTGGCGGGGAGCGTGATAACGGGAAGCGTTCGCTAATGGGTCAGGTG
>JASLKB010000010.1:0-3465 GCA_030747775.1 Acidimicrobiales bacterium
CCGAAGCGGATCACCGCCGCTACCTCGGCCTCCTCAGGCAGGCCCAGGTCGCCAATGCGCCTCCCGATCAGGCCGGCATCCAGGCCCTCGGGTAGCAGGGCGTACTGGCGGACAGTCCGTCCGGGTAGCAGCGCCGTCTTCACCTCGTCTTCGGTAGCCGCCTGCCCACACGCCCGTGCCCCGGTGTGCAGGAACCCCGCCAACTCTCCGGCCAAGCGGAGCGCCCGGCCAGGCTCGGCGGTCGTCCCAGCCAGGAAGAACAGGGCGTTGACCCGCTCCCCCGAACCGCCCCATGCCGCCGGGATGCGGATGCCCGACGACGCCCTGACGATGACCAACTGGTCTACATCCAGCACCTCGAACAGAGCCACCGGTGTGGCCGTCGGATGGTCCGACGACGGCTGGATCCACAAGGACCCGGTCTCCAGGAACCGCTCGGTGACCCGCTCAGTGGGCACCCCGATCCGATCCGACAGGACCGTCGACGCACGGGCGGCCGCCTCGCCGATGTCGGCTCCCTCGGGGATGGACAGCACCACGGCCCGGGCGATAAGGCCGGCGTAGTCATCCCGGTCCCGAAGGCCGTGGCTAGCCATCGCCGCGCTGATCTCCCGCTCCAAGGAGTCGTCCGCCTCCCGACCCCACCGGCGAAACACGTGGCGGATGGCACCCGCCCTCTCGGTACGCGACGTGGCATACAGGTGGTGCCAGGCCCATCCGACAGCGGTCACCACGCCCACGAACACCAATGCAGCTGATCCCAAACGGGAGATCAGGTACCCGGAGATGGCGATGCCGACCAACTGGGTCCAGGGGTACAGGGGCGACCGGAATGACGGCGCGTACGATTTGATCTCGGAGGCCCGCAACACCAGTACCGCCAGGTTCACCAGTCCCAGGGTGAGCAATACAAAGGCGCTGGCTAGTTTGGCGATGGCCTCGGCGTCGAAGGCCAGCACCACCAGGGCAATGGCCGCCCCCGTGGAGACAACGCCGAACACCGGAGTACCGAACCGTCCCAGGCCACCCATCCAGGCCGGAAGCAGGCCGTCGCGAGCCATGGCCATCGGGTAGCGAGCGGCGGCCAGGATCCCAGCGTTGACCGCCGAGGAAAAGGCGGCCAGCGCCGCCACCACGACGAGCCACACCCCCACCTTGGGCATCACCGTTTCGGCTGCCGTGTGGATCGGCGCTAGGTCTCCGTGGAGCACATCCGCCGGCACCACGGCCACGGTCACCAGTACACCGAGGGTGTACAGCACCGTTGCCGTAGCCAGCGAGAGAGCCATGCCCTGCGGGATGCGCTGGCTAGGGTCCTCAACCTCCTCAGCGGCGCTAGCCACCTTGGTGAGGCCTCCGTAGGACACGAACACCAGGCCAATGACGGCCACCAGGCCGGACCCCCCGTGGGTGAAGAACGGGTCCAGGTTCGAACCGTCGACCCCCCGATCGGCGGTCTCCCACAATCCCTGAACCACGAACCACGCCATAGCTGAGAGGACCACCACCACGAGTCCCAGTTGCATCGACGCGCTTGCCTTGGAGCCGACCACGTTGACCAGCGTGAACAGGCCGATGAGGACAAGGGCCAGCATCGTGGGGTCGACGTCCAGGATCAGGACGAGGTAGGCGCTCATCCCGACCATGGCGAAGGCGTCCTTGAGCACCAGCGAGAGCCACGTACCGAACCCGGCCACAGTGCCCACAGCCGGTCCGAGCGCCCTCTCCAAGAAGTAGTAGGCACCGCCGGCCTTGGGCAGCGCTGTAGCCAACTCGGACACGCTTAACATGGCTGGGACGGCCAGGCAGCCGGCCACCAGGTAGGCCAGAACAGCTGCCGGCCCAGCCTTGGCGGCCGCCAGGCCGGGCAGCAGGAACAGGCCGGACGACAGCATCGCCCCGGTGGACAGGGCGAAAACGTGGCGAAGGCCCAACGACCGGGTCAACTGGCCACCGTCGCCCTTCCCCATGGTGGGACCCTAGGGGGTGAGCGTCCCCAGGAAATCCAGCAGGGCCGCGTTGGTCGCCTCAGGGGCCTCCTGCTGGATCCAGTGGCCGATCCCGGGGAGGATCACCGAGGCGTGGAGACCGGGCAGGGTCTCGCCGTACCTGGCGATACTGCCGGCACCCCAGATGGTGGGACCGTCCTTATCTCCGCCGATGTAGAGCGAGGGCTGTCGGATGGCCGCCCCGCGCCAGGCACGAAGGTCGACCCAGTCACGGTCCACGCACCGGTACCGGTTCAGGCCACCCGAGAACCCGGCCCGGGAGAACTCGCCGACATAGAAGGCGCGGTCATCGGCGTCCTGCCATGCGAGCGGCCCATCCGGGTACTGGAACCGGTCGTCCAGACGGCCACCGGCGGTGACGACGAACCCAGGGGGCTCGTCCGGCCCCGGCGGTGGAGCGTCCCCCGAGGCAGAGTAGGAGAAGCCCTCCAACCACCGAGCCGGATCGGCAGCGATTTCGGCCTCGGCAACCCCGGGTGCTTGGAAGTACTCGATGTAGAACGTGTTGTCCCCACCCATCATCCGGAACACGGCGGTGGGCCTCGCCTCGTTGGGTGGCGTGTAGGCCACGCTAAGAAGGGCGACTGCCCTGACCACGTCGGGGCGCAGCAGGGCCGCGGCCGCCGCTATGGGTGAACCCCAGTCGTGGCCGACGATCACCGCCCTCTCCTCGCCGAGCGCCTCGATCACGCCCACACAGTCTCCAACTAGGTCGATGATTCGGTAGGCGTCGACCGCCTCGGGAGCCTCCGACGAGCCGTAGCCACGGACGTCGATGGCCGCCGCTCGGTACCCCGCAGCGGCCATCGCCGGCAATTGGTTCCGCCACGAGTACCACGACTCGGGGAACCCATGGACAAAAAGCACCAACGGACCAGTTCCGACCTCGGCCACATGGACCCGCATGCCATTTGCGTCGACATCGTGACGCACCAGCCCCGCCCCCATTAGGTCATCCAACCAGGCCATGTCCCAATCCCTAACTTCAGTCGAACACCGACTCGACGGTCGGATCCTCGATCCGGACACCGCGTACCACCGTTCCGTGGATCACCGACTCGGTTGCCATCCGGTCGCACCCGCCGAGTACTGCAGCCTCCACGGCCTGGGCGTCCCGAAGGGACAGGCCCACCTCGTCCGCGGTGTCGGCAGCAGCCAGCACGAGCGAAGCGTCGGCGGGGACCACGGTCAGTTCGGCCAGCTCGGCCAACGCCCGTCGGGCTACTACCGCCGTGAGTGGCCGAGCCAGTCGGGACGTCACCACGTCGGCGAACTCGGCCAATACCGGGCCGGAGACCACGAGCGCCGGACCGTCGATGGCCCCGACCAGAGCCCGGGCAGCGGCCTGGCGCTGCGGTTCGTCGTCGTCGAACAGCCGGACCAGGACCGAGGCGTCGACAAACGTTCGACCCGGCATCAGGCGGCGCCCCCTCCGGTTAGGGGCCGTCCCCCTGAA
>JASLKB010000010.1:3475-29827 GCA_030747775.1 Acidimicrobiales bacterium
GCTGCCGAGGAGATCGACAGGGCTACCAGACGGCGCCGGGCCGCGTCCACCCGGTC
Organism: Acidimicrobiales bacterium; assembly: GCA_030747775.1. Taxonomy (GTDB): domain Bacteria; phylum Actinomycetota; class Acidimicrobiia; order Acidimicrobiales; family MedAcidi-G1; genus UBA9410. The sequence continues at coordinate 3,532 of JASLKB010000010.1, forward strand.
GGCCGCCGAATAGGCCGACAGGAGGTCCCGGACCACGGCGTTGACCGACGTCCCCTCCTCGGCGGCCCGCACCCTGGCTCTGTGCAGCAGGTCGTGGTCCACGGCCAGCGTAAGGTTCGCCATGAGTGATATGTGTAGCACATAATAAGTGATACACATAGTCATACGTCGACTATTCGTCCGTGGATCCAATCGCGGTCGAGGTAGCAGCCCTGCAGGTAGCGCTCGGGGTCGGCTTCGCCGTGCCGACCATGGAGGACCCGCTCGTTGTCGAACACCATGCACTCGCCGGGCGCCAACGTGAACCGGTACTCCAACTCCGGCCGGTGAAGCAGCCGGGCGAAGGTCCGGAACGCCTCGTAATACTCGGCCATTTCGTCGAACGACAAGTCGAACGGCGCCGCCGACCGGTTGTTGTAGCGCACAGCCTGGATTGTGCCGTGCACCGCTCCACCATCAGCCACCTCGATCAGCGGCCCCCGGTTGCGCAGATCGAACCCGTCGCCCGACCATCGGAAAGGCACGCTGCGCGTCGATAGCAGACCGAACGCCGCTGGGTCCTCGTCCCGCAGTACCTCGGCGGCTCGGAAGCCGTCCACCAGAACGGTCACTCCGCCGACGTCGCTGGCCACCAAGCAGTGCAGCAGTTGGTAGCCGGGCACCGGCCGCCTGTACGGATTATCGGTATGAACGTTCAGTGCACGTGGTGTGAAGGCGAGGTTGGTCGGATTGACCTCGGCTCGGACGTGGAAGACCCTGCCGTAGTTGGTCTCCCGGATCGGCCCCCACAGGGCGGCCACATCGCCGATAGCCGCGCCGTCATGCCCGGTGTCCAGTCCGTCTACGATGGCCACCCCGTCGCGCTGTAGAGCTCGAGTGGTGTCTGCCCACGCGGCCGGGTCATCGCTATCGACCCAGGCCAGGCGGTGGGGGCCGCTCCCACCGCCCAGACCGTCGGCAGTCCATGGATTGGCCGACTGGCCGCTGACTCGGTGGCCTCCGGATAGGTCGTAGCAGTGCGTCTCCAGCCACACCGCATCCCAGGAGCTGGCCACCCCGTCCGGTCCGAACTCCACGACCAGTCGACCGTCGACCACCTCGGCCGCCACCACGGTGACCACCTCGGCTAGATCGGTCACGTCGAATAGTCGCTGGTCGTTGCCGTGACGCGATGCACCGTCCTGGGCGTTATCCCGCAGCCACAGGGCGTGAAACCTCGCCGGCCCATCGGTCAACTCGACAGTGACCATCGTGGCATCGACATCGAGCAGCCTCACCGTCGCAACCCCGGGTCTTCGAGCAACGGTCGCCAGCACTCGACCGATGGGATCTCCAGCCCTGCGACCTTCCCTCCGTCGTCCCATCCCCGGACGGCTAGTGCGGCTGCGGCGAACGGCTCGGCCTCGAATGCCTCGGCCTCAATGGCCGACATCGCCCCACCCTGGAGATACAGCGTCCCCACCGAGGCCGGGCTCAACTCTGCCTCGTACCCGGGATCCACGAAGCACCGGTACCGCTTGGCCGCCACGTGGAGACGCACCGGCTCGCTCACCGCGTCAACAAACCGGGCAGCCACCCACGCCCCACCAATCGCCCCGTGATCGGTCACCCCGAACTCGGAATCCGACTGGTCCAGGAAGTGGCCCACGTCGTGCAGCAGGGCGGCCAACACCATTGCGTCGTCAGCACCCGCGGCACTGGCCAGCGCCGCGGCCTGTCGGGCGTGATGTTCCATGGTCACCCGTTCGGCATAGGTGGCCGCCCCGTGGTCGGCGAACAGCGCCAGCGCCTCGGCGGACACGTCAACCGGCACCGGATCTCCCATGTCGCGCATCATGCCCGCTGGGGCCTAGCGGGACCAGCGGGAATAGGTTCGACCCGTTCATCCACCTCCCGCATCGGAGACATCCCATGGCAGTCGGCCCCGGCCTCCACATCGACGACCCGAGCGACCCGTCCCTGGACCTCCGGATGTCCGAGGTCGCCCGGACGCTCTACGAGCAGGTCAAAGCGTTCATTGCCGACGAGGTCGAGCCCGTGACCCTCGAATACCACCGCCTGGGCACCGAGCGCGCTGATCACTGGGGCTACCACCAAGGCCAGCTCGACATCCTCGAGGCCCTCAAGGCCAAGGCCCGCGAGGTCGGCCTGTGGAACTTCTTCCTCCCAGACGCCGAAACCGGCGAAGGCCTTTCCAATCTGGACTACGCCTACATTGCCGCCGAGTTAGGCAAGAACCCCCTGGCGTCGGAGTCCATGAACTGCTCGGCTCCCGACACCGGAAACATGGAGGTCATTGAGCGGGTCGGCACCCCCGAGCAAAAGAAGCAGTGGCTGGAACCACTGCTGAATGGCGAGATCCGCTCGGCCTACGCCATGACCGAACCCGACCTAGCCTCCTCGGACGCGAAGAACATCGCGTGCCGAGCCGTGTTGGACGGCGACGAGTGGGTCATCAACGGCACCAAGTACTACATCTCGGGTGCCGGCGACCCCCGCTGCAAGGTCATGATCACCATGGTCCAGACCAGTCCCGACGGTCCACCCCACCGCCGCCAATCGCAGATTCTCGTCCCCATCGACACTCCGGGGGTCACGATTGACCATCCGATGCATGTGTTCGGCGATGACGACGCCCCTCACGGCCACATGCACATCACGTTTGACGACGCTCGTGTGCCAGCCTCCAACCTCCTCCTCGGTGAGGGCCGCGGCTTCGAGATCTCCCAGTTGCGGCTCGGGCCAGGACGCATCCACCACTGCATGCGGTCTATCGGGGCTGCCGAACGGGCCATTGAGATGATGGCCCGACGGGGCCTCAACCGGGAGGCATTCGGGAAGACCATTTCGCACCTCGGTAAGAACATGGAGGTGGTGTCCCGGGCCCGTATCGAGATCGAGGCCATGCGCCTCATGGTGCTGCGGGCCGCCAAGGCCATGGACACCATGGGGAACGCCGAGGCCCGGGTGTGGATCAGCGCCGTAAAGGCCATGGTGCCCGAGAAGGTCTGCCAGATCATCGACGCGGCCATCCAGATCCATGGCGCCACAGGAGTGTCCCAGTGGACACCCCTGTCGCGGATGTACACCCAGCAGCGCACGCTACGACTGGCCGACGGACCCGACGAGGTACACCACTTCGTGGTAGCCCGCTTCGAGCTCAACCGCTACCAGGACGGCCCGGGCGATATCCCCATGCTCAGCCATACCGGCCCCGTCTTCACCGGTACCTAAGTCAACCTGCATACCACCTAACGACGTATCCGGAGGTTCCCGTTGTGAGCGACGATCCCCGTGCCCACAAGCCCGCCACCGACCACACCCGGGCCGACCTCGAGGCCTTCGCCTTGTCCATGCCGGCCGACGACGGATCCGATGCCGCCGACGTTGCCCGGGGCTTCATCGCCACACGGGCCGAACCGGTTATCGAGAAGATCCACCCCAACCCCTGGCTACCCATCAGCTGGGACCTGTCCAAGTCCGACTTCGTGAATGGCCCGTGCCCCGACACTGTCAACCCGTCCCTGTGGCGCCAAGCCGGGTTCAACTCCCAGCACGGCCTCTACGAGGTGATTGACGGCTTCTACCAGGTGCGAGGATTCGACACCTCGACCGTCACCTTCATCCGGGGCGACAAAGGCTGGGTGGTCATCGACCCCCTGACCACCACCGAGACCGCCCGAGCCGCCTTCGATCTAGTCACCGAACAACTCGGTGAACGACCGGTCACCGCGGTCATCTACACCCACTCCCACGTCGATCACTTCGGGGGAATCCTGGGTGTGATCGACCAAGAGCGGCTCGACTCAGCTGAGGTCCCCATCGTGGCCCCCGAGGGATTTGTCCGCGAAGCAGTCGCCGAGAACCTCCTGGCCGGACCGGCCATGGGCCGTCGAGCCATGTACCAGTTCGGGATGCTCCTGGAGTGGAGCGAGCACGGTCACGTCGATCAGGGCCTAGGCAAGGGCGTGCCTACGGGCTCATCGGCTCTCGTCCCACCCACCATCGAGATCACCGAAACCGGTCAGGAATTGGTGCTGGACGGCGTCCGGGTGGAGTTCCAGCTCACGCCCGAGTCCGAGGCACCAGCCGAAATGCACTTCTACTTCCCGGACCACCGGGCGCTGTGCATGGCAGAGAACTGCACGGGGACTATGCACAACGTGCTCACCCTGCGGGGCGCACTCGTCCGAGACACTCTCATGTGGAGCCGCTACATCGACGAAGCCATGGACCGCTGGGGCGATGTGTCCGACGTGGTGTTCGCCAGCCACGGCTGGCCCCACTGGGGCACCGAAGCCGTTACCGGCTACCTGACCCGCCAACGCGACCTCTACCGCTGGCTACACGACCAGTCGATGCGGCTCATTAACCTCGGCCACTCGCCGAACGAAATCTCGGCACAGATCGACCTGCCGCCTGGCCTGTGGGCCGACTACCACTGCCACGGCTACTACGGCACGGTCAGCCACAACGTACGGGCCGTTTACCAGCGGTACCTCGGCTTCTACGACGGACACCCATCCAGTCTCGACCCCTACGAGCCCATCGAGGCCGGAGCGCGCTACGTCGAGTTCATGGGCGGCATGGACCAGCTCCTGAAACAGGCCCGGGCCTCCTTCGAGGCCGGTGACCACAAGTGGGTGGCCGAAGTACTGCGTCACGCGGTGTTCGCCGACCCGTCCTGCGAGGAGGCCCGACTACTGCAGGCCGACGCCTTCGAGCAACTGGCCTGGCGGGCCGAATCGGGGCCTTGGCGCGATATCTACCTGTCGGGCGCCCAGGAGCTGCGGCACGGTTCACTGTCGATCGAATCAATGAGTCGACCCCGAGCCGAGTTGGTGACCGGCATGGACCTCCAGCAGGCCTTTGACCTGATAGCCGCCTCGCTGGATGGCACAGCCGCCGCAAGCCTCGGCCCACTGGCCATCAACTGGCACCTAGCCGACGTAGCCGACACGGCGCGCCTTGAACTCTCCAACGGCACGCTCCACTCCCGACCCGGCGCCACCCACCCGACTGCCGACGTGACCGTGCACGGCGACCGCAGCCAACTGGACCGGATCTTCTCGTCGGAGACCACAATGGCCGACCTCCTCGACGAGGGTTCCGTCGTCGCCGACGGCGACGCGGATCGACTGCGGGCCCTGTTCGCCTGCGTAACCGACTTTCCCCGCTTCTACAACATCATCGAGCCCTAGGCCGACTCGTCGCCCTCTGGGGTTGACCAGACCTCGGCACGGACCTCGACGCCGTGCTGGTCGTTGGACGGCGGACGTCTACGCACCGTCGGTGGAGTGGCCGACATCTGGATCGGCGATCGAACCGACCGAAACGCCTCGGCCCGCCCCCCTGTGGAACCACCGTCGTCGAGCACGTCGACCGGCGCCAGGCCGAGTTCAACGGCCGCGACGAAGGCCTCGCGAACCGTGTTGATGGGGCCAGCTGGGATGCCGGCAGCCCGCAGCACGCTCAACCACCCAGCCGTGGTGTCACCGGCCAATACCGACTCAATCTCGACCTCTAGGTCGTCCACGTGGAGCATGCGAGCCGCGTTGTCAATGAAACGCTCGTCAGTGCGCCAGTCATCTCGACCCAGGGCCGCGCAAAACTTGTCCCAGAGGGCGGGGCTGGCCGCAGCGATGGCCAGCACCCCGTCAGCGGTGTGGTACGGCTGGTAGGGGACGATTGATGGGTGTCGGTTGCCTAGCCGACCTGGGTCGGTATCAGCCACCACGTGGCCCGACCCGACATTGAGCAACCCGGCTAGGGCGGCCGACATGAGCGAGACCTCCACGTGCTGGCCCTCTCCGGTCTCCCGGCGTCGTTCCATAGCGGCCAGAACGGCGATAGCCGCATACAGGCCGGTCAAGTTGTCGACCATGGCCGACCCAATCTTGGTCGGCTCACCGTCGGCCTGGCCAGTGATCGACATCACCCCGCTCATGGCCTGGACCAGGAAGTCGTAGCCGGCCAACGTGGCCCCCTCGCCCTCGCTGCCAAAACCGGTCACCGAGCAAGTCACGACGCCGGGGTGCTCGGCGGCCAGCGAATCCCGGTCGAGGCCGAACCGGGCCATGGTTCCAACCCTGAAGTTGTCAACCACCACGTCCGCCCCCAGGGCGATCCGGCGGGCTACCGCCAGGTCGTCGGGATCCCGAAGATCCAGCGCGATGCTGCGCTTGTTGCGGTTCACACTCAGGTAGTAGGTGCTGGTTGCCTCGTCGCCGTCACCCCACCATGGAGGACCCCAGGTGCGGGTCTCGTCACCCACCCCGGGTTGCTCGACCTTGACCACGTCAGCACCCAGGTCGGCCAGCACCATGGTGGCGATGGGGCCGGCCAGCACACGGCTGAAGTCAGCCACCCGAAGATGAGACAAGGCACCGCACCCAGATCGTCTCGGATCAGAGGTCGTCGGGATGGGCACGGTGCGGAGTCTCGCAGCGGACCCCCCTTGGGGCAACGAACCCCCTTCCTAGAGGAGCTACGGAGGTACCCCTTGCATTACCGCCCAATCGTGACCAGCATCCCCCGGTGCGACGTTCCCCGGAGAGCCCATGACCGACACTGCGGTGAACGACGACCTCGGACGAGTACGCCAGGGCCGTGACGCCCGGGCCGCCAAGCGTCGAACCCCGGTCCGTACCTGGCTACCCGAGCTAGAACGGAAGATTCCGTGGGTCGACCTACTCAGTGATGAACAGGTCCGGACCATCCACGAGGCCTCCATGGACGTCATCGAAGAGGTCGGCGTCGAGTTCCGCTGCGAGGACGCCATTGCCATGTGGAAAGCCGCTGGGGCATCCGTCGATGGCGTCCGGGTCCGCATTGACCGGGAGCTCCTAATGGAGCTGGTGGGTACGGCCCCATCCTCTTACACCATGGTCGCCCGCGATCGGTCCTTTGACGCCACAGTGGGTGACGGGAAGACCATCTTCACCCCCTCCTACGGCGCCCCCTACGTGCTCGGCCTGGATGGGGTCCGGCGCCCAGCCAGCCTCGAGGACTTCCGAAACTTCACGAAACTCAACCACCTCTCGCCGGCCCTGCACATGTCGGGAGGCGTGGTCTGCGAGCCCATGGACGTGCCCGTCCCCAAGCGGCACCTCTACATGACCCAGAGCCTGCTGACCTACTCCTCCAAGCCATTCATGGGTGCCGTGACCTCCATGGAGCGGGCCGAGGACAGTCTCCACATGGCGGGCATCGTCTTCGGCCAGGAAGCCGTGCGCAATACCACCGTCATGACCTGCCTGGCCAACGGCAACACGCCGCTGGTGTGGGACAAGACCATGTTGGACAGCGTCCGGGTTTTCGCCGGGGCCAACCAGGCCACCCTGTTCAGCCCGTTCGTGCTCGGAGGAGCGTCTACCCCTGCCTCGACGGTCGGTGCGGTCATCCAGGTCAACATCGAAGCCCTGACGGGTGTGGCGTTCTCCCAGCTAGTGCGAGCCGGCGCTCCTGCCCTGTACGGCCAGTGGCTGTCCACAGTGTCTATGAAGACCGGGGCGCCCCAGGCCGGGACGCCCGAGATCTGCCACATGAACCTGCTGACCGCCCAGATGGCCCGCCACTACCGCCTTCCCTCGCGTTGCAGCGGCTCATGCACCAGTTCCAAGATGGTGGACGCCCAGGCCGGCTACGAAGCGGGCCGCAACATGTACGGAGTGCTCATGGCCGGCATCAACTTCGTGCTGTCCACTACCGGCTACCTGGAGAGCGCCATGTGCCAGAGCTACGCCAAGTGGGTACTGGACAGCGAACAGTTGGAGCTGATGCACCGCCTGGGCAGCGGGGTGTCCTTCGCCGACCTCGACGAAGTGCTGGACACCATGCGCGAGGTCCCGCCGGGAGGGCACCATCTGGGCACCGCCCATACCCTGGCCAACTTTCAGACCGCCTTCTCGATGCCCGAGATGATGAACAGCGACAACTACGAGCAGTGGCTTGCCGATGGGTCCCTCAGCGCCGAGGATCGAGCGGCCGCCAGATGCCGCGAACTCCTCGAGGAGTACGAGGAGCCCGCTCTGGCCGACGACGTCCGCGCTGAGCTCGATGAGTTCGTGGCCCGCCGTGACGCTGAACTCCCCGACCTGGTTACCTGAGGAGATCCCCGTGACCAACGATTCCACATCGTCCAACAACGGCACCGCACCGGACCGCCCCCTGCTCCACGGTGTGTGCGCCGCCATGTCGTCGCCGTTCGACGACAGCGGCGAGACCCTCGATGAAGGCCGCCTGCGGAACCACGTTGAAAGCCTTGTCGACGCCGGCGTGCACGGCCTCGTGCTGGCCGCCGGTACCGGCGAGTTCGCTTTCCTGTCGGCCGACGAGAAGGAACGCATCTTCCGCATCGGTATCGATCAGGTCGCTGGTCGCATCCCGGTGATCTGCCAGACCTCAGCCATAACCACCGTGGACGCCATCCACAACTCGAGGGTGGCCACCGATCTCGGAGCCAGTGCGGTGATGGTCCTGCCGCCCTACTTCGAAGGCCCGTTCGAGCGAGGCGTCCTGTACCACTACGAGAAGTTGGCCCGGGCACTGGATGTGCCCGTCGTGCTCTACAACATCCCGGTGAACAGCGGCTTCGACATCACCCCCGAGGTATACCGAAAGCTCATCGCCATCGAGAACCTCGATTACATCAAGGACTCCACCGGCGACCTGGTCCGCCTGCAGCAACTCGTTGGTATCGGCGGCAACGTCTTAGCCGGCGCCGACCCGCTGGCCCCTTACGCCCTGATGGCCGGTGCCGCAGGTTGGATCTGGGGCGCGGCCAACGTCATGCCTCATGAGTGTGTAGCCCTCTGGAACCACGTCACCTCGGGTCGCCACGCTGAGGCCATGGAATTGTGGCGGCGCATGCTGCCAGCCAACCTCTACTTCTGGGACAACCCCCACGGCGCCGAGTACAACTCGGCGGTCAAGACGGCCACCAACATGGTCGGACGGACCATCGGTCCATGCCGTCGTCCGGTGCTACCCATGACCCGCCAGGGCCGAGTCGCCTTGCAGGCCGCCTTGTCCACCCTCCCCATCAACGGAGTCGACCGCGACCGTCTCGTGTTCCGCGAGTGGGACGACGAGCGGGACTGGCTGGTCCGGATGACGGATCAGGCAGGAGTGGGCCGCGCACGTACGACCGAACACGATTACGGGAGCAACAACTGATGGCACTCGACCTCACCGACCCGGCCGCCCTGGCCGCCTCGCTGGATCCGCCCACCCGGGCCCTCATCGGCGGTCGTAGCGTCGAGTCTGCCTCTGGGAGGACCTTCGCCACTGTCAACCCGGCCACCGGGGCCGAGCTGGCTCAGGTTGCCGAGTGTGACGCCACCGACGTCGACCGGGCAGTCGCCGCGGCCCGCGCCGCCTTCGAGGACGGCCCGTGGGGACGTATGGCCCCGTCCGACCGCAAACGGCTCATCCTGCGATTCGCCTCCCTCGTAGAGGCCCACACCGACGAGTTGGCCATCATCGAGACTCTGGAGGCCGGTAAGCCAATCAGCGACTGCGCAGGCCTCGACGTCCCCGATCTAGTGGCCACCCTTCGCTGGCACGCCGAGGCGGCCGACAAGCTCTACGACCAACTCTCCCCGTCGGGCCCCGGCAAGGTAGGCATGGTCGTCCGCGAGCCCATCGGGGTCGTAGGTGCCGTCCTACCGTGGAACTACCCGCTGATGATGGCCGGATGGAAGATCGGCCCGATTCTGGCCACCGGCAATACTTGCGTGGTCAAGCCGGCCGAGCAGACCTCCATGTCCACCATCCGCATCGCTGAGCTGGCCATCGAGGCCGGTATCCCCGACGGCGTGTTCAACGTGGTGCCCGGCTTCGGCGAGACGGCCGGGGCAGCTATCGGGCTACACATGGATGTGGACTGCGCGGCGTTCACCGGCTCCACGGAGGTGGGCCGTAACTTCCTGCGCTACTCGGCCGACTCCAACCTCAAAGAGGTCCTGTTGGAGTGCGGCGGCAAGAGTCCGGTCATCGTCATGGCCGATGCCGACGACCTGGACGCCGCAGCCGCCGGGATCTGCGAGGGCATCTTCTGGAACGGCGGGCAGAACTGCAGCGCCAACTCCCGACTCATCGTCCAGAGGTCCGTCGAGGATGACCTGCTGGAACGCATCACCGAGCGCAGTCGCGACTGGGTTGTCGGCGACCCTCTGGTAGCCGAAACGACCATGGGCGCCATGATCGAGGAGGCCCATCTGGAAAAGGTGCTGGGCCACATCACAGACGCCCACGAGGCGGGCTCGACCTGTGCCGTGGGCGGCAACCAGGTCCGCGAGGAAAGCGGCGGCTGGTTCGTGGAACCCACCGTGTTCACGGGCGTAGACCCCAACAGCCGCCTGGCCCGTGAGGAGGTCTTCGGGCCGGTCCTAGCTGTGACCACCTTCGACACCCCGGAGGATGCCATCCGCCTGGCCAACGACACCGACTACGGGCTGGCCGCCACCATCCACACCACCGACCTACGGACCGCCCATCTGGCTACCCGAGCCATGCGGGCTGGGACTGTGGCCGTGAACTGCTACGGAGAGGGTGACATCACCACCCCGTTCGGCGGATTCAAGCAGTCGGGGTTTGGCGGTCGGGACAAGTCGATCGCCGCCCACGAGCAGTACACCGAGCTCAAGACCATCTGGATGGACCTGTCGTGAACTTGGGTCGGGCCACCCGGTCCTGACCCGATGGGCGCCGTCACCCTGCTGCCGGCCAGCCGTCGCGACAACGGCTGGTTCGAGACCCTCGAGGAGGCCCCTCCCGCCGCGCCCCTTATAGGCCCGACGGAAGCCGACGTGGTCGTGGTGGGCGCGGGTTTCACTGGTCTGGCCGCCGCACGGCGCCTCGGCGAGCTACGGCCCGACGCCCGAATCCTCCTGCTGGAGGCTGGACGCATCGGCAACAACGCTGCAGGTCGTTCGTCGGGCTTCGGAATCGACCACGCCCACAACATTCGGTCCGAGGGTTTCGCAGAGTCCGTCGAATTCGAACAACAACAGATCGCCCTGAACCGCGCCGGGCTGGCCTATCTGGACGAGGCGGTCACCGCTCACGACATCGACTGCGACTGGACGTGGGCCGGGAAGACCCATGCGGCGTGCACCGAGCGGGGCGTGGCCGACCTGGAACACTTTGCCACCACGCTGGACCGCATTGACGAGCCATACGAGGTGCTTGACGCCGACGCCATGGCCGACCGTCTGGGCATCAACCACTACACCCGTGGCCTACACACCCCGGGCACCGTGCTTATGCAACCTGCCGCCCTGTGTCGTGGCCTGGCCGCCAACCTCCCTCCCAACGTGGTGGTCCACGAGGAGACCCCGGTGACATGGCTGGATGCCGGTCCGCCCCACGACCTGTGGACTGACGGAGGCCGCGTCCTCACGCCGTCACTGCTGCTGGCCAACAACGGCTACCTGGCCGGATTCGGCTTCTACCGCCACCACCTAATCCCGGTCGTCACCTGGGGGTCGATGACCCGGCCGCTGACCGACCAGGAGTCGGCCTCGATCGGTGGACACCGGACGTGGGGGGTCATCCCGGCCGCCCCGTCAGGCACCACGGTGCGGCGCCTGCCCGACAGTCGGGTGCTGGTGCGCAACGTCTACTCGTACAGCCGCCACTCGCTAGCCGGTGGCCGCCGCCGTCAGCGGGCCGGCCGCTCCCATCGACGGGCCTTCGAGGCCCGCTTCCCCGGCCTGGCCGACGTGCCGTTCGAGTACACGTGGGGCGGCCCACTGAGCATGGCCCGCAACGGCGAACCGGTGTTCGGCACGCTGGCCGACGGCATCCACGCGGCCGGTGTCCACAACGGCACAGGGCTGAGCCGGGGTGCCATCTGCGGAAAACTGATCGCCGAGATGATGTGCAGCGAAAGTTCCGACCTGCTGGACACCATGACCACCCGTGGTCGTCCGAACCGGAACGTGCCCGACCCGATCCTCGGGTGGGGTGTGGACCTGTACGCCCAACGCCTGCGGCTCCGGTCGGGGCGTGAGATGTGAGCGTGGCCGGGCTGCGCCGAGGAGGCAACCAATGAGCGATGGAGACACCCCTATAAGGGTCGCCCTGGTGACCGGGGCGACATCGGGCATCGGCCGGGCCTGTGCCCTGCGGCTGGCGGCCGACGGGTTCGCTGTGGTCGTGGGTGGCCGCGACGCCAGCCGAGCCGACGCCGTCGTGGCTGAGATCACCAACAACGGTGGCACGGCGTCGACCGCCATGGGCGACGTGGCTGAGGCGAAATACGGCGACGAGGCAGTGGCATCCGCGCTGGCCGCTCACGGCCGGCTGGACCTGCTGGTCAACGCAGCCGGAGTCATCACCCGCTCCGCTGCCGAGGGCACCACCGACGCCGAGTGGCACCGCGTCATGTCCACCAACGTGGACGGCCTGTTCCGGTGCAGCCGGGCTGCCCTCCCGGCGCTACGAGCTACTGGGGGTGGAGCCATCGTCAACATCAGTTCCACCAATGGGCTGGTAGGCGCAGCAGGGTTGGTCGCCTACTGCGCCTCCAAGGGGGCGGTCACCAACCTCACGCGGGCCATGGCACTGGACCACGCTGCCGAAGGCATCCGCATCAACGCCGTATGCCCGGGCGCCGTAGACACCAACATGCTCTACTCAGAACGCGACGACTCCCTCGAGGAGGTGCGTTCCATGAACCTCGGTGGCATTCCCGAGGGACGGATCCCCAGCGGTGACGAGATTGCCCACGTGGTCTCGTTCTTGGCCGACGACCGCTCCCGTCACCTCAACGGTGCCAATCTGAGCGTCGACGGCGGGTACACGGCGTCATGAGCACCAACCAACATCCCGAAGCACAAGGCCGAGCTGTCGGTCGAGTCGTGGTGGTGACCGGTGGTGCCCGGGGCATCGGACGGGCCATCGTGGACCGCTTCACCACCGAGGGCGCCACCGTCATCATCGGTGACCTAACCGATCCCGGTGAGGTGGCCACCGGTCTCGATATGACCAGCCAACGCGAGTGGGTACCGCTGGACGTCACCGACGAACTCTCAGTCCTGGAATTCGCTGAATCGGTGGCTGCTGGGCACGGTGGCGTCGACGTGCTGGTCAACAACGCGGGGATCATGGACACCCAGACGCTGGCCGACGAGACGGTGGCCGATTGGGACCTCACCATGGCCGTGAACCTCCGAGGCCCGTTCCTGATGGCCAAGCACCTTGTGCCGCTCATGGATGGCCGTACCGATCCGGCCATCGTAAACATCGGCTCCATCGAAGGGCTGGGAGCCAATGCCCTGCACGCCTCCTACGCGGCGTCCAAGGCCGGGGTGCACGGGCTCACCCGGGCACTGGCCGTGGACCTCGGGCCGGCGGGCATCCGCTGCAATGCCGTGGCCCCCGGTTGGATCGATACCGACCTGAACCGGAACTACGTGGACAAACACCCCAATCAGGCCCAGGCTGTTGCCGACCTCGCATCGTTGCATCCAGTGGGCCGTATCGGTGATCCTGCCGACGTGGCGGCCACCGTGTTGTGGTTGGCTACACCCGAGGCCGGCTTCGTGACCGGCCAGGTGGTCACCGTGGACGGCGGCCGCATGACCCGACTGTCTATCCCAGCCTCCCTCTCTGACGACTGACCCCAGGAGCGGGCGAGGCCCTGTCTGCCAGGCAGTCAGGCCAGGTCGGGATTCCGCCAGACGATGAGCACGGCATTGTCCCCGACCGCGGGATCGTCCATGTAGTCGGGGATGGCGCAGATGGCCTCGAACCCGTTCTCGATCTGGAAGCTGAGCGTCGGGTCGTAGAGTTCGCCGGCCCGCACCTTGTCGACATACTCGTCAGCCGACATGGCGTGGATGTGGTCCTTGTACCCGGGGATCACCCCACCGGCCACGATGCCCTTCTTGCCGAGCCGTCGGACCACGTCCTTGCGTCGGATGTAGAGCTGGTGTCCGATGCCCAATCGTCGGTATGCGGGATCCACGGCAATGGTCACCCCGTAGTACCAGTCCGAGTCGTCGGAATGGTTGCCGCACGAGAGCTCGCCGGTCAGGTCGTCCAGCGAGTGGTGGGGATCGTCAAAGTCGAAGTCGATAAGGATGCCCACGCCCATCCCGACTGGGGTGTCTCCGTCGAGGGCCACGAACCCACCGCCGGGGAACGTCTTGCAGAGGGCAAGGATGTCCGCTACCTCTAGGAGGTCCTGGATCCCGGCTGTGGGAAAGGCGGCCCGTTCGATGGCCGCCAGTTCGGTGGCCCAACGAGCCTCGATGGGTGCATAGGTGATCTCAGGCATGGCAGTTCCTCCGTTCAGGACGGGAACGGCACGTGGACGTATTCATTCTGACTGGGTAGACCCCAGACGGCCCAGAAGTCCAGCGTCGACGGGCGCATGATCGCCGCTCCACTGGACTCAATGTGGGTCGGCTCGACCGAGACCTGACAGATGGCCTCGTCGTCACGAGTCACCGCCATGAGGTCCTCGACACCGATCCCGTCGCGGTCCAGCAACTGCAGGGCCCGATCACGCCGTCGAGCGGAGTTGACCATCAGGTCCTCCTGCTTGGTGGCCTGCCGGGCCAGGGCCTCGTCCCAGAGGGCGTGGTTGGTATGGACTAGGGCGTCGTCGGCCAACTGCTCGGCGGGCCGGGCCGTGGGGAAGGCCTCGATCATGTGGCCGTCGCCGCTGGCATCGAAGGTCAAGAAACTATGGGCGCCGGCCAGCTCTGCATCGAGGATGGCATCCCTGGCAGAAGCCGCTGAGTCTTGGAGCAGGGCGTCGCGCACCACTGAGGTCCACATCACGCCCGGGCGCCCATCGGTGGCCACCAGGTTGTTGATGCCCACGCACACCCCGGCCTCGTTCATACCCAACTGGCCGAGACAACCCGTAGTGGTGAACACCAAGGCGGCCTGACCGTATTCGGGGCGAACCCGTAGCAGCACCACGTACGGGGTGGCCGTGTCGTGCATGTCCCACGTCTGGCCGTAGAACCCCTGCCCGTCACAGCGGGCATCGGGAACTATGAACGCCGTGCAGTCGTCCTCTTGGACTTCAGAGGGATGGTCGCCCCCGACCACCGATCGGACGGTGTCCACGAAGTCGGTGAAGCCCCCGACCACTACCGCCTCTTCGGGAGTGATGCCGGCCCCGTCGGCCAGGCCGCACAGCTCGGCGTAGAGGTCGGCGGAATGGGCCTCGTGGGCCGGCAGGCACGACCGGGCGATGTCAAGCACATCAACTCGGTCGATCTCGCCGCCAGCCCAGAACCTGGACCCAGCGAGCCGGACCCTTTCCTCTGCGTAAGCCCGGATCTCCTCACTATGGGCGAGGCCGTGGGCGTGGCCCATGGCCTCGTAGCTCCCGGCGAGGTCGAGGATTCGCAGTGGTGGTCGGCGCATGGCCGCAGTCTGACCCAAGAAGTCACGTGTTGCAGGGATTCCGTCGCTATTACTATCCTAGACAGTGGAATCCATTGTAATGAGGTCAGTAAACTGCTGTTTCCATCGTATTGTCAGAGGCCACGAGGTTGCCGAACCGGTGCAGCGTACGGCTCACCGACTGTTCCCGCAGATGGAGGCGCAACTCCAGGCGACCACTGGTCGTGACCGGCTCGTCCACCACGTCAACCTCGGCGGTCGCTGCGGCCCGACGGACCGTCTCCGATAGGAAGCCCACCGCCCGGATCCGTCCGAACCGGTGGGCCGACAACGACCCGACGAACGTGGCATCGTCCTCGTCGGCGGCCCGGCTCACCCGAGGCTCGACCCCACAGCGGGCCGCCGCGGCCAACACCCGGTCTACCTCGGCCTCGGAAGCGCCGGGCCCGATCCGGACGACCAGACCTGGGTGGGGCCGGTACCGGTGCACGTTCGCTTCACAGAACAGGCCCGCAGGATCGCGGTCGATGCCGTAGTGGTTGTCCCACCATTCAGCATCAGATGCCTCAATCTCAGAAGGATCCACCTTGTCGAGATCTACGACCGACGCCCAGGTCCCCAGTTGCAGCAGGTAGTCGGGTCCACCTGCCTTGGCGCCGATACCCACGGACGACCGCTTCCAGCCTCCGAACGGTTGGCGCTGCACAACGGCACCGGTGATACCGCGGTTGACGTAGGCGTTGCCCACCTCGACGCCGTCCAACCAGCGGTCTACCTCGTCGGGGTCTAGCGAGTGGATGCCTCCGGTCAAACCGTGGTCCACCGCGTTCTGCACCGCAAGGGCTTCGTCCAAGTCGGCCACCGCGATCAGTCCAAGCACAGGCCCAAAAACCTCGGTCCGATGGAAGGAAGATCCGGGTCGAACCCCGACCTTGATTCCCGGCGTCCAGTGCCGACCAGCCTCACCGTTAGCCCCGCTCGTGCCCTCACGAGCGGCCTGTGGGTCAAGGCACCGTGGCTCCAGTAGCCACTTCTCGCCCGGCGCCAGCACGGTCAGGGCGTCCAGCAGCTTGCCGGTCGGCGGACCGACCAGAGGGGCCAGCATGGTGGCTGGATCATGAGCTGGGCCCGGCCGCAGCGACCGGGCGGCATCCACCACCTGACGCAGAAACCGTTCGTCGGTTGCCACCGGCCCGACCAGGACACCCAGACTGGCCGCCGAGCACTTCTGGCCCTGGTGGCCAAATGCCGACGAGACCAGGTCGACCGCCGCTAGGTCTAGGTCGGCCTGGGGGGTCACCACCAAGGCGTTCTTGCCACTGGTCTCGGCGAAAAGCACCATGGTCGGGTCCCAGCACCGGAACAGGTCGGCTGTCTCGTGGCCACCGGTGAGGATCACACCGTCCACGACGGTCACCAGATGGCGACCCACCTCGTCGTCCGGGGTTCGTACGAAGCGAAGGACATCGGTCGGCACACCAGCCGCCCAGCAGGCCTCGGCCACGATCTCAGCACACCTGGGCGTCTCGGGCGCAGGCTTGAAGACCACGGCATTGCCAGCAGCCAGCGCAGCCAACGTCCCCCCGGCGGGAATGGCCACTGGGAAGTTCCACGGCGGTACAACCGCTACCACACCCAACGGCGTGAAGCAGGCCCCCTCGATTCGGTCCAGTTCGGGGGCCCGCTCGGCGTACCACCGGGCGAAGTCGACCGCCTCGGCGATCTCGGGCGCCGCCTCTGCCACAGTCTTGGAGGCCTCGTGCGCCATGGCCACCAGCAGGTCGTCGTGGCGAGCCGATAGTTCGTCGGCCACCCGACGCAGCACGGTCCGCCGCCCGAGCCCCCCGAGGGCCGCCCAGTCGGCCTGGGCGGACCGAGCGCGGGCCACCACGGCGTCAATGCCGTCGGGACCCTCCACCGTCGTGGTCAACGGGGTCTTCACCGACTTGAACTCCCGCCCAGCCACTGCGGCGATTCGGGACCGTACTGACGGCAGTGTCGGATCGGTATCGGGCTGGTTCGCGAACGTTCCCTCACCGGGGAACCTCCCGGCGCGACTCAGCACCTCCCGGCGGGGCAAGTCGCCCACTTCCCAGCGGTGGGCCACAGCAAAACGGAAGGCATCGGCCTGGTGGGCGAACTCCGGGGTCCCCGGCCTCAGAGTGAACAGATGGCGCAGGAAGTTCTCATCGGCGGTGTTCTCCTCCAACCGACGGAACAGGTAGGCCACAGCCACGTCGAAGTCATCCCGTCCGACGATCGGCGTGTACAGCAGCAACCCGCCCACCTCATCTCGCACCGTCCGGGCCTGGGCGGGCGCCATGCCCTGGAGCATCTCGAACTCCACCCGGTCGGCCACGCCCCGGCTCTCGGCCAGCAGGTGGGCCCACGCAACGTCGAACAGGTTGTGACTGGCCAGGCCGATTCGCACCGCACGAGCATGGACGGGCCGTAGCGCCCAATCCACGCAACGCTTGTAGTTGGCATCCACCTCGGCCTTGGTGTCATACGGTGTCTGGACCCAGCCGTGCATCGCCGCATCAACCTGTTCCATGGCCAGGTTGGCCCCCTTCACGAGCCGCACTTTCACCTCACCACCACCGGCATCGTGCCGAGTTGAGGCCCACGAGGTGATCCGCTGGAGTGCCCCGAAGGCGTCGGGCAGGTAGGCCTGCAGCACGATGCCCGCGTCGAGGTGTCGCAGCCCAGGCTCATCGAGCAGACCGGTGAAGGCCCGGATGGTTAGCTCAAGGTCCCGGTGCTCCTCCATGTCGAGGTTCACGAACGTGGGACGCCCCGACGGGGTGGGCGCCTCGACAGCCCGCTGGTACAGGACCCGCAGCCGATCCTCGATGCGAGCCAGGGTGTCGTCGAACGCCCATAGGTTGAGTTGGCTAGCAATGGCCGACACCTTGACCGAAACATGGTCAACCTCGGGATCATCTATGAGGGCCAGGGTCCGCTCGAACCGTCGGGCCGCCTCGTCGTCACCTAGCACCGCCTCTCCCAGGAGGTTGACGTTCATGGCGTAGCCCTCGGCCCGCCGCTCAACTAAGTGCTCGTGGACAGAGTCGGAAGCCGCATCCACCACCATGTGACCGACCAGCTGACGCAGCCGCCGACGGGCCAACGGCATCACGACACGGGGCAGGACCCGGGCCAAGCGGGCACCAGCCCGCAGTAACAGGCGGTCGACCCGCCCCAGAAAGTCCGGCAAGTCGCCGTCGCCGACCAGGGCGACCAACTGCTCGGCGGCCAGAGCATCGCTGCGATGACGAGCCACCCGATCCACAAAGCGCATGGTGAAGCCCACGCCTATCGGGTCATCGATGATGGAGCGCATCTGGTCGACTAGCCGGGCCTCGGCTGGTCGCTCGGCAGCATGGGCCTCGGTCAGCCACCTAGCAACTATGGCCACTGCGTCCTCGGCAAGTGACTCCGGGTCGGTCCGCGGGCCGTCCTCGGATAAGACGACCCGCAACCCTGAGCCCTCCCGGCCCTGCCCCCGGTGATCGACGGGTGTCGCGTGGAAAGAGTTGGCTACCGTCGTCATTACTTCATCCTCGGGATTCCGGGGTCGGGGGTCTTGTACGATCCGCGCCTCCATGGTCACCGAATCGGACAATTCCCCGGTGGATCCCTCGACCCACCGCGACGGCACGCCGATCGGCGCGCTAGATGTAGCCGGCCTACCCGCCGAGGTTGCCGCCCTGTTCGACGTCCTACCCAACGTGATGTTCTGCGTCAAAGGGGCTGACGACCGCTATGTGGCGGTAAACGACGCCTTCGTCCGACGCTCCGGCCGGACCGACCGACGGGACGTGATCGGAGCTCGGGCCGTCGACCTATTCCCAGAAGCACTCGCCAATCGCTACGAGGAACAGGACCGTCGGGTATTCACCGAGGGTGAGCCGCTCCGCGACGAGTTGGAATTGATCCGGAGACCCGACGGGCGGACCGGGTGGTACCTGACCACCAAGTTGCCGGTGGTACGGGCCGGCGCGGTAGTCGGCCTAGTCAGCGTGAGCCGGGACCTGGAAACTCCGAGCGACGAGGGCATCGCCATGGAGTCCCTCGGACGAGTGGTGGACCTGGTTCATGAGCGACTCGACGGCCCGGTAAAGGTGGCTGACCTGGCGGCGGCGGCCGACTGCTCAGAGGGCCAGTTGGAGCGCCGGATGAAGCGGGTGTTCGGGCTGACGGCTACCCAGTACGTCCTACGGGCCCGGGTGGATCGGGCGGCAACCCTGCTCATCGACACCGACCGACCCATTGCCGAGGTGGCTGCCGAGTGCGGGTTCTCCGACCAGGCCAACCTCACCCGGCAGTTCGGACGGCTCATCGGTGAGACACCAGCCCGGTTCCGCTACGGACGGGCCGACTGACGACCGATGACTAGCCGGTCGCCAGCGAGGATTCAGGCAGCGGCGCGCTCCACGCGGATGGGCACACCCAGCTCCCAAAGGCCAAGGGCATCGGCCATGGGAACGGGCCGGTTCACCTCGCCGTTGTGGTTCACGCCGTATAGCTCGGCCGAGACGTCGCCAGCGTCAGCCTTGACCACCACCGTGTAGACGTCGTGGAACGCCTTGAGCCGTCGCTCGGCACCCCGCACGTTCGGCTCGGCGTCCAGCACCAGCGTCGACGAATCGCCAAAGCTGAGCACCGCGCCACGGTCGTCAAACTCGACCGACTTCACAATGCCGATCGCTGCCGGCGTGCTCTTGGAGTTCTTGCCTGCCACTGGTGTACCTCCTGGAAACCAAGCCCCGTGCGATGCCGCTGAAAACCACTCCGGGGGAGTGGCCAGTCTACCGGGGGGCCCTCGGGGCCCGACGGGGTAATGGAGGCGTGCCGAGGGGCACACTGGACCTGTGAACCAACCCCAACCGCCCGGCCACCCGACTGATCATCTGGTGGTGGCAGACGAGGTAGCGGCGACCTTGGCCGACGGCCGGGCCGTAGTAGCCCTGGAGTCCACGATCATCAGCCACGGCCTGCCGTCTCCGCAGAACGTCGAGACAGCACTGGAATGCGCAGCCCACGTCCGGGCCTCAGGTGCCGTCCCCGCCACTGTGGCCGTCATCGACGGATCACTCCGGGTAGGCCTCTCGGTCGACGAGATTGAGCGCCTTGGCAGTGGGGAGGCCGAGAAGGCCAGTCTTCGCGACCTGGGATACCTACTGGCCGAAGGTCGGACGGGTTCCACCACGGTGGCCGCCACCATGTTCGCTTCCCACCGGGCTGGGATCCGAGTGTTCGCCACGGGTGGGATTGGTGGTGTGCACCGCGGTGATGATCACGATATTTCGGCTGACCTCACCGCTCTAGCCACGACGCCGGTAGCCGTGGTGTGCGCCGGAGTCAAAGCGGTCCTCGACCTGCCCCGAACCGTTGAAGCCCTTGAGACGCTCGGAGTCCCGATCGTCGGGCAGGGAACCGACGTGATGCCCGAGTTCTGGACCCGGGGCGGCGACCTACCGGTGTCGGTCCGTTCTGACCGTCCAACCACCACGGCGGGGATTCTTCACGCCCACTGGGGGTGCGGCCTGCTCAGCGGAGTCGTGGTAGCTAACCCCATCCCTATTGCAGTTGAAGCTGACCCACAGACCATCACTGACGCCATCGTGGGTGGTCTGGCCGCAGCCGAAGCTGCCGAGGTACACGGCCGCGACGTAACACCCTTCCTGCTGGCGCATATCGGCCAGACCACCCGCGGCGCCAGCCTCGAGGCCAACGTGGCCCTGGTGAAGCACAACGCCGCTGTAGCCGCAGAAATCGCCATGGCGCTGGCCGCCCTTCCGACCCTTGGAGTGGGGAGAAACTAAGAGGTGGCCAACCGCAATCCCGAGCAGGGCACGATCATCACCGGTGGACCTGCCTATACGCTCGCGAAAGGCGACACCGGGACCGTCGAGGCGGTCCGGATCGACGGTGGCCGGATTACCCACGTCGGATCGCTGGTCGGTGCAAGGGCCCTCGGTGACGCTCATGTTGTCGACCTGGACGGCCGCAGCATCCTCCCGGGCTTTGTCGACGCCCACACCCACCCCCTTATGCACGGCCAGTGCGCCTCGTGGGCCGACCTGACCTCGGCGGCCAGCATCGACGAGGTGGTCAAACTGCTCGGCGAACACGCCCGAACCGAAGCCCGCTCCATAGGTCCGATTCGCGGCTTCGGCTACGACCACCACCGCCTGGCCGAGGGTCGGCACCCCACAGCCGTGGAACTGGACCTGGTGGCCGACAACCGAACGGTCACCGTGATGCACGTCAGTGGCCACGGATTCTCGGTGAACAGCCACGGGCTTGCCGAGGCCGGGATCACCGCGACGACGCCAACCCCACCGGGTGGCGTCATCGACCGAGACGAGAACAGCCGGCCCCTTGGTCGAATCTTTGACGCCGCCTGTGACCTTCTCACCGGACCCGACGGGGTGAAACTCGGAAACCACGGCCCCAACCTCCACCTTCCGGACGACCCGGCCGACCTAGCCAGAATGCTGGACGACGCCCAGGAGGCGTTCCTAGCCACCGGAGTCACCACCGTGGGCGACTGTCAGGTGACCGAACGGGAAATGCGGACCTTTTTGGCTGCTCGAGACGCCGGGCGACTCACGTTGCGCGTGGTGATGTACGTCTTGTCCAGTCACGTCGACAGCCTGGGAATCGACTCATGGTTGGGCGACGACCGCCTGTCGATCGGCGGAGTCAAGCACTATGCCGACGGTGCCCTAACCGGAGGCAGCGCCTATCTCCCATGTGGCTGCGGGGCCACCCACGGGCACCTGTACCACAGACCGGGCGAACTAGAGGATCTGCTTGTCGCCTCGGCAACCGCAGGTCGTCAGACCGCCACCCACGCGCAAGGACCCGAGGCCATCCAACTGGTGCTAGACGCCCTGAGCCGGGCACCGCTGCGCCCCGACCTCCGGCACCGTATCGAGCACTGCGGCTTCCCGTCCGCCGACCAACTAACTGAGATGTGCCGGCTCGGAGTTGTCCCGGTCCCACAGCCAACCCAGGTCCACCTGTACGGAGAGGGCGTGCGCCACGACCACCCTGAGGTGGCCGATGGTATGTACCCCTCAGGACGGATCGCCGCGGCCGGCCTCCCCGTTGTGCTGTCCTCGGACGCCCCGGTGACTAGACCAGACGTCATGCTGTCCTGCTGGGCAGCTGAGACGCGCCTGACCTCCGCAGGCCGCGTCCTCGGCGATCAAAATCGGATCACCCGGGCACAGTCACTCACCGGCTACACGGTGGGTGGAGCCCACGCTCTGCGGCGAGACGACCTCGGCTCACTGGCCGTCGGGAGCCCCGCCGACCTCGTACTTCTGGCCAACGACCCGTTCAGTGTCAACGTTGACCGTCTCCCGGACGTAGCCGTCCTAGAAACCTGGATCGACGGCCACCCCAGCTGGACTCTCGCCGACGGCCGCACGCCATAAGGGAGGCCGCCGCAGAAAGCAACTGAAGAGAAACCAGCGGCCGAACCGATCAGCCGGCCAGGTTCTCCTCTGTCGTGGCGATGAAGACGGCGAGGGTGCATCCGGTCTCGGTTCTCGAGTCGTGCCGAGTCCCTGCGGCCAGCAGCACCAGATCCCCCGGCCGGTACACGTGGCCGTCGTGGTCGATCAGCTCACCCTCCAGCACCAGAAATTGCTCGTCACAGGTGTGCTCGTGGGGCGTGGTCCTCGTGCCCGGATCCATGAGGTAGATGTGGAAGCCTCCCCCCAGCGGGTACGACCCATCGAGCTGCAGGATCCACTCGCCGGGTGACGGTTCACCGTCGACGGTGAACGGAACGAACTCGGCCTCGAACCGGTTGACCACTCGGCGTTCAGCGGGACCGATGGGGTCCATGTGCGGCCTCTGCAACTCCCCGTACTCGTCTACGGTCAAGATTCTGCGGCCAGATCGGCGAGGTATTGCTGAGTGAAGTCCCAGCAGAGCGAGTCCCGGGCAGCAAACATTCCCCGGTCGAACGAGCGCGAGCTCACCCCCCGCTGGGTGCGTTCGCAAACCGCGTTGTCCTGGGCTAGGACCAAGTTGCTGAAGTCACAGACCGCGCTGGGGTCGAAGTCGTCGGACTCGACCGCGGAGGGCTCGAACAAGTACTCGATCTCGTAATCGGTCCGAGCCGGCCCCCGAGGGATTAACCGAGTCAGGATCACGCTGGTGCCAGTGATATCGACGAAAAGGTTCGGATAGACGAACGCCGAGAGATAAGACCGTTCGTCGTCTGGCGTCATGGTGGCGATCACCGGGAGCGAGGCCGTGCCGTCAACCGTGAAGCTGTTGGCTCCCTCGGCCAACCATGCACCACCGTCGTTCCGGCCCTCGTCAATCACGTCACCCTGTTGATGGAGGGGAATGATCTCTACCAACTCGGGGTGGACCTGCGGGCAGTGGAGACACTCGGCATAGTTCTCCGCCACGATCTTCCAGTTGGCGGCCACCGTGCTGGTCTCTTGGCTACCGAGCCGGAGACGGTCAAGCTTCAACCGCTCGAACGACAAAATCTCGTCGCTGCTTTCAGCCAGCCACTCCACCAACGGCTGAGGGTCGTTGGCCAGGCAGACAAAGAGCATCCCCTGCCAGCTCTCCACCGCGACCCGATGGAGGGGGAATGCCATGCGGTCGAGCTCCTCCTTCGCCACGTTCGGGGTCGCCACGAGCTCACCGTCCAGCGAATAGCTCCATGCGTGGTACGGGCAGGTGATCGCCGCTCCAAAGCCACCCCCGCTGGCGTCACACAACTGCGAACCCCGATGCCGACATACGTTGTAATAGGCCTGTGGATCTCCATCCCGATTGCGGAGTACGAGGACGCTCTCGGCGCCGACGTCGACCACCATGCGATCGCCCACGTGAGTCAGCCGCTCGGAACGCCCGACATAGCACCACCGCCTGTGGAAGACGCTCTCGAGGTCGGCGTCATAGGCAGCGGAAGACCGATAGTCCTCGCCTCGCAATGTGGGCTTCATCGCCGTAGACACTTACTCTCTCCTCCGGAACCCCAACAGATCCCGCCTTGTCACAACTTCCCCCGGGTCCACCTGGCCTCTGACCGAAGACACTGACTGGCGAGTCAGTTAGTGTCTGACTATAGTCCCGCGCCATCGCGCGAACTACCACGAGGGAGACCATCGATGAAGAACCGCCAGCCTGAACACCGGCGCCCGACCATCTCTGCCAACCGCGCTCCGGTCAGCAGACGACGGTTCCTCGGTGGTTCCGCTGTGGCTGCCGGCGGCCTAGTGCTCGGCCCGTCGATCCTCGCTGCCTGCGGAAGCGACGGCGGTTCGGGCACGGCCCTGAAACTGGCCCGACCCGACAAGCCGGTCACGCTTCCCAGCGTCGGAGACGCTGTGGCCGCTGGGAAAGCCCACGAGGGCGGGACCCTGCAGATACTCAACTACGTGGACTACCTCAACCCGGATGTGGTCGCTCGGTTTGAAGAGACCTATGGCGTCAAAACTGCCGTCACGACCTACGACACTGAGGAGGGGGCACTCAACAAGCTCCGCTCTGGCGCCTTCACGCCCGACCTCATCATCGGAATGACCGATTCCGTCCTCTCCCGGCTGGTAGCTGCTGAACTTCTCCAGCCCCTCAATCACTCGTACCTGTCCAATTTCGGCAACGTCATCGAGGGTCTCCGCGACCCCTACTACGACGTGAGTGCCCAATACACGGCGCCGTACATCATCTATTCGACGGGAATCGGCTACCGGACGGACATGGACGTTGACACGTCCTACTTCGAGTCGGGCAACGGGTGGGACATCCTGTGGGACTCCGCCTATTCCGGCCGCCTCGGCATCCTGGACTCCTACCGCGATGTGATCGGATCGGTGCTACATCGCAACGGTGAGGACATCAACACCGGGGACCAGAAAGTTCTGGACGCCGCCCTGGAGGACCTCCGGGAGATGTCGGCAGCCACAAACCCGAAGATCGACATCCTCGCCTACACCGAGGTCCCCGCCGGCACACGCGTAGTCAACCAGTGCTGGTCAGGTGACATGCTCCTCGGCGTCTGGTACCTCCCCGAAGACGCCTCATGGACCGAACTCGGCTACTGGCAGCCCGACGACATGGTGACCGGAAACGACGTCTTCTGCGTGGCTAGGAACGCCGAACGTCCCGTCCTGGCTCATGAGTTCATCAACTTCTTCCTCGATGTCGACAACGCCCTGGAGAACTTCGGGTGGACCGGCTACCAGCCGGCCCTGGAGGCCCTGGACGCCCAGACGCTGATCGACTGGGAATACGTCCCGGCCAATCTGGCCAACGCCCTGATAACCCCGGCGCAGTACGCCAAGGGCAACCGGGCCGTGGCCTTGGAGCCAGACGTAGACGCCCGCTGGACCGACGTCTGGGCCAAGTTCACAGCTGGCTGATCCTCGACCCACTGGCGGGTGAGCGACCTCCCGCCGAGCAACGACGGTGACCGGCGCCCCAACCTCCAACGGGTCACGACGGCTCAGTGACCGAGGCACCCTGTGGGGGCTATTCGCCCTCCCAGGGACGGTCTGGCTACTGGTGCTGTTCGCGTTGCCGTTCTACGCGCTGGTCTGCGTGGCCTTCGGAGACATTGATCCCGTCTTCCGCAACGCCGTTCCGGCCTGGAACCCTCTCGACTGGAGCTTCGACAACGCGGGCGAGGTCCTCGGCGAGATCTTCGGGGGAAGCCTCCGGAAGGTGTTTCTGCGCACCATTTCCTATGTGGCGTGTGCCGTCGTCCTCTCGTTTCTCGTTGGCTATCCGGTGGCGTACTACCTAGCTCAACACGCTGGTCGGTGGCGCGGCCTCCTCCTAGCACTGATGGTCCTGCCCTTCTGGGTCAACTACCTGATGCGGATGCTTGCCTGGGTCAACCTGTTACAGGTTGACGGCTGGGTAACCCGGGCCTTCT
>JASLKB010000110.1 GCA_030747775.1 Acidimicrobiales bacterium
CCACTGACCTAAATGGTTGTTACTGGTTGTTAGGCCGCCATGGGGCGGCCGAACGGCAGGTCGTCCTGCCAGCCTGCCAGGAAGGTCTCGGCCCGTTCGCAGGCTCCGAGTACCGGGCCGTCGGTATGACCCACCACGCTGCTAATGATCTCACTGATCACATCGCGGGCACTGTCGGCGTCGCCGACCAGTGGCCCGGCGGTCGTCACGAAGTCGGGGAGGGCTAGCACTCCGTTGCGTCGACAGTGGGCGATGGCTTTCGTGGTGAGCGGTAGTGGTCCCGTGGGCACCACGGCTCGGGTCCTCAGGCGGTCGGCGGCCCCGTGGTCGATGGCTCCCACCTTGAACCCCACGAAGAGCAGGTCGGCCTCGGTGATCAGTGGCTGCTCGGCCTCGATGAGAGTCAGCCCTCGGTTGGTCAGTTCGGCCACCAGTTCCGGGCCGGCCGATCCGTCGACTACGGCGGTGCCAGCATCTGGACAGGCGGTGAGGCCAGCGGCCACCACTCCGGCGGCCAGCAGGACCGCGTCGTCGGCCTGTTCGATGGCGCCTAGTGAGGCCGCCTCGACTCCCTTGGCGGCGGTCAGGTAATAGTCGGCATCCCAGCCGTCTACCTCCTGGGCGAAGGCGGCTACTGCGCTGTCACGGTCGTTGGGTGCGGCGTTGATGCCGGCTGAGATACCGGTTTCTTGGCGTTCCAGGGCGGCTAAGGCGTAGGTAGTAGTCCGGGCCAGGTCCTTCGCCCCGCCCTGGAGGATCTTGGGGGCGCAGCGCACCACGCCGTGACCCGGGGCTTCAGCCAGGTCGACGGCTACGAAGGCATTGGTGGAGGTGAGCTTTCGGATGAACACGGGTTAGGCGTCGGTAGCCGGATCAGGGGACTTCGGATCGAGGCCGGATACCACCTGCTCGACGCGGAAGCGAGCGTCGTCGAGGCGGGACCGGCAGTGACGTATCAGTAGGTCTGCGCGCTGGACCCGCTCGGCTAGCAGGTCCACGTCCGCCGTGTTGGACTCCAGCGTGGCCAAGATCGACTGCAACTCGTCAAGCGAGTCGGCATAGCCCGGCAACTCAGCGCCATCGTCACCGGGACTGGTCGCAGTGTCGTCGCTCATGGTGCGCTCCGGGTTCCATCGGTCACGGAGTTGACGGTACTCGTCACCTCGCCACCCTCCAGAGTCGTGACCACTGGGTCACCGACCGACACGTCGTCGATCGACCGGACGAGGGTGCCATCGCTGCGACGGGTGATCGACCATCCACGGGTCAGAATCCGGGCCGGGTCCAGCCCGTGGACGCGGGCGACTACCGCATCGAGTCGTTCGGTCTGGTGGTCCAGGCTGGTCAGCGGTCCGCGTTGGATTCGAGACACCAGGTCGCCCAGGCGGTCGTCGTGACGATTCAGCACCGCGGTGGCTACTGCGGTGGTCTGGCGGACTACGCCGACGAGGCGGTCGTCCGCCCGGTCGACGACACTACGGGCCCGGTCGCTGATAGCGGCCCGCAGCCCGTCGACGGCATCGACAAATGCCCGGACCTGTTCGACAAGTGCAGCGGCGCACGCTGTGGGGGTCTTCATTGCCGTGTGGGCCACCTCATCGGCTACGGCCCGGTCCACCTCATGGCCTATGCCGGTCACCACAGGTGTGTCCAGCCCGGCAATGGTCCGGGCCAGAACCTCGGCATCGAAGGCGACTAGGTCGGCGGCCGATCCGCCACCACGGACCAGCGCAATGACATCAGGTCGATGTGTGGCTAGCACCGCCAGAGCTTCGGCTAAGTCCATTGCCGCTCCGTCGCCTTGGACCCGGGCATCTCGTTCGAGGACTTCGAAGGGCAGTCCGCTTCGGGCTAGTTCATCGGTGAAGTCCGCGTGAGCAGCCGAACCCATGCTGGTTACGAGCCCGATCCTCAGTGGTGGTACTGGCACGGGGTTGGCCCTGTTTGCTCTGAGTAGTCCTTCTTCGGCGAGGGCCCGCAAGAGTTGCTCCCTTTCAGCGGCCAGGCGACCGAGGGTAAATGTGGGGTCGACCCCGTCCATCTTGAGCTGGAGTCGCCCGTTGGGTGGGTAGAAGTCGATTCGGGCTCGGATGCGCAACTGCAGGTCGTCGGCCAGAGTCAGCCCACCTGCTGCGGCCAAAGTTCGGTCCACGCCGACGCGGGGTCCCTTAAAGAGCGCCACGCTAAGCCTGGCGGCCATGGCTCGCCCGGGTACCTCGGATGGCTCGACCAGGTCGAAGTAGGCGTGGCCACTGCGAGCGTCGTGGAAGTTTGATACTTGCCCCTCGATCCACAGGTGCTCGGGAAACAGAGTGGTCAGCCCGTCCTGGAGGAGGTAGGCCAGGTCCTTAACGGACACCACGTTGAGTTCGTCCAGTGCCTCGATCACGAGGCGAACCTAGTTCGACCTGTTCCGACCTGAGCAGGCCCGTCGTCAAATGGTGGGCTGTGTCCGGCTGCCGTTGTGCCCGGGTCTGGTTGTTCTGGAGGTTGATCCGGAGTTAGGGCTTCCCGGCTGTGGCCTATGGCCCTAGAGGGGGTTACCGTTTGGTAGGCGAACTGAAGCCATCTGGTATCAGATGGTTCAAGTATTGATTAACTTCCGTGGGGGCCCTGTGGTCCGCCGGCCGGTACAGGGGGTGAGGGTGGACATGGCTACGACACTTAACGCTGCTCCGTCGTCCGCTGCGGCCTACCAGGTTTCGACGCTGCCTACCCAAATGCTCGGGCACGCCGTGACCATGCCCGATCAGGTGGTGATGCGCGAGAAGGATTTCGGCGTCTGGCGAGAATTCACGGCGGCCGAGGTGTGGGACCTCGTTCTGGACGCCGCCCATGGTCTGTTGGCTCTCGGGATCGAGGTGGGCGACCGGGTGTCGATCCAGTCGGAGAATCGGCCGGAGTGGATGATTCTGGACTTCGCCACCGTCGCCGTGCGGTGTATCACTGTGGGCTTCTATCCGACCAATCCCGCCGCCGAGGTGGAGTACCTGCTTACCGACTGCGGGTCGGTGGTTCACCTGGCCGAGGATCAAGAGCAGGTCGATCGGGTGCTGGGGATTGACCAGGCGGCTATCTCGAACGTGCGGAAGGTCCTCTACTGCGAGCCTCGGGGGGTCCGGGGCTATGACGACGAGCGCCTGATGGGCTGGGATGAGTTTCTGGCCATGGGTCGCGACCACCGTGCAGCGGAGACCGGCGCTGTTGAGGCGCTCATGTCGGAGGCTCGCTGGGACGACGGGATGACGCTCGTCTACACGTCGGGTACGACCGGTCCCCCAAAGGGGGCGATGCTGACCCACCGCAACGTGGCCTACTCGATGTCGTTGTTCCGCCACCCCGCGATCCGGAAGGGGTTCATGCCTAGCTCGGAGGATGAGATCCTGTGCTACCTCCCGCTATGCCACGTGGCCGAGCGAATTTTCTCGACTTTCCATGTGGCCGAGATGGGCCTGACGGTCAACTTTGCAGAGTCCATCGACACGGTGCAGGCCAACTTGCGCGAGGTCCAACCCACACTTTTCTTCGCGGTACCACGGATTTGGGAAAAACTGCACGCAGGAGTGATGATCAAGGCCAACGACTCCTCACCCTTCAAGAAGGCATGGCTAGCGGTGGGGATGCGACTGGCTGCGATTGTCGGACGAGAGAAGGTGGCCAACGGCGGACTTCATACGACCAAGAGTCGAATACTGACGGCAATCGGTCGGCCTCTGGTGTTTCGTGCCTTGTTGGAGCGCATCGGTCTTCGTCGCTGTATCTGGGCCGGCACCGGGGCCGCACCGATCGCCCCGGAAATCTTGGAGTTCTTCACCGGGATCGGGGTACCGGTCTACGAGTTGTACGGCATGACCGAGAACTCGGCCATCGCCACCGTCAACGTTCCGGGACGGATGAAACTCGGGACCGTTGGCGAGCCGTTCGGCGGCCTTGAGCTGCCCGATTCGCACTTCCGCATCGATGATGAGACCGGCGAGATCCAGGTGAAGCACCCGGGAGTGTTCGCTGGCTATTGGAACAAGCCTGAACAGACAGTTGAAACTCTCACCGAAGACGGATGGCTGAAGACAGGCGATGTCGGCGAATGGGTGGATGGCACCCATGTCCGGATTGTCGACCGCATCAAGCACATCATCATCACCTCGGGCGGCAAGAACATCTCACCCTCAGAAATCGAAAACAGCCTCAAGACATCGCCCTATGTCAAGGAGGCCATGGTCATTGGCGACCGACGCAAGTTCCTTACGGCTCTGGTCGGCATCGAATTGGACACCGTCGGTGACTGGGCCCTGCGCCAGGGCATTCCTTACACCACTTATCGGGATCTGGGTGAAAAGTCCGAGGTACTGGAACTCATCCAGGGCGTCGTGAACGAGACCAACAAAAAATTTGCCTCAGTCGAGACCATCAAGAAATTCCGGATGATTCCCAAGGAACTCGACCACGAGGATGGGGAACTCACTGCCACTCAAAAGATCAAGCGGAACTCCATGGAGGACATGTTCAGCGAACTCATCGAGGAGATGTACTAGTGAACGTCCTCCCGGTGGTGTTGGCGACCAACGCCCTGGACACCTTTGTTCATACGTTCATCAAGGCCTTGGCTTTGGGATCGCTCTATTCGCTCCTGGCGCTTGGGTTCGTCCTGATCTACAAGGCCACCCAGACCGTCAACTTCGCTCAAGGTGCTCTGGCTCTGGCCGGAACCTGGCTGTTGTCGATCATCTTCATGGATTGGGAGGTCCCCGGTCGGTGGATTGGAGGGCCCGGATGGTTCCACTGGTTTATTGCACTGATCCTGGCGGCGGCAGCCACAGGGGTAGTCGGGCTCGTCATTGAGCGTTTGACCATCCGGCCGATGATCGGTGAGCCCATTTTCTCGATGGCAGTTATAACTCTCGGCCTGGAAGTAGTTATCAGGGTCGTCGCCTTCGACGCGGTTAACACCACCCCCCGGGTTCTCGGGATCCCGTGGGGTACAGAAACCTTCAAGATCGGTGGGGCCATGATTGCCTGGTCCTACATAGCGGCTATCGCCATGGCCGCCGTTGCCTTCCTAGGCACGTGGCGGTTCTTCAAGACCCGAACCGGTGTCGCCATGAGGGCGACAGCCTTTGACCAGGAAGCCGCACTAGCTCAGGGCATCAATGTCGGTCGGATCTTCGCTATCGCATGGGCGGCTGGTGCTGTTCTGGCTGCAATATCTGGGATCTTCGCCTCAATGCCACCATGGGGGCCAGCAGGCATGGCTAGCCGGGATGGCGCATTCTTCGCATTTCGCGCTCTACCGGCCGTGATTCTTGGTGGCTTGGACTCAGCTATCGGGGCGCTTGCCGGCGGCCTCATCATTGGTTTTGCCGAAGTCTTTGCTGGCCAGTACCTCGCTTCTTACACGGGCGTACTTGGGACCGGATATCAGCAGGTCGTGCCGTACATCGTCATGCTCATTGGCCTCCTGGTTAGGCCCTACGGGATGTTCGGCACAGAGGAGGTTCGGCGCGTATGAGGGGCCGCCCGAACTTGTACACCTCCTATGAGAGTGAGTCACAGCTCATGCCCACTCTCACCAAGAAAGTCGCCCTGGGCCTCTTCTTGCTGGTCCTCGTGCTGATGCCCTTTGACCTTCCGGTCATTGATCAGATCCCGTTCATTCGCTTCCTTGGTGACAACGTATGGCTTCGACTTGTCAACCGAACTCTGACCTTTGCCATTGCTGCCCTCGGTTTGAACATCCTCATGGGTCTGGCTGGCCAAATTTCGATTGGCCATACCTTCTTTGGTGGCGTTGGCGCCTACACCGCTGTTCTGGTCGGGGGGAAGTCTTCAGCCAATCTCTGGGGATGGGGCCTCCCGATGTGGATATGGCTTCCGGCCGCCGGTGTCGTAGCCGCACTGGTCGGCGTAGCGGTTGCACCGGCAGCAGTGCGAGTACGGGGCCTCTATTTGGGCATCGTGACTCTTGGTTTGGTTTTCATTGGACTCCACCTATCTCGAGTTTTTCCCGAGATCGCGGGCCCGGGTGGTCTCGGTCGAAAGTGGCCAAGACTGGAGCTGCGACTATGGAAAGAGGAAAGCCCGTTAGTCAATTTCTCCAGGGATGGGCACTGGTTCTGGTTTGACATCAACAAGAACCAAAAGACCTACCTCCTCCTGCTCGCCATCGTCATCCTGATGGCCTGGGCGGCGGCCAATTTGGCACGGAGCAGGACCGGTCGAGCGTTGCAGGCCATTCGTGATCGTGACATCGCCGCCGAGATCATGGGGGTGCCCGAATATCGGTACAAGACGACAGCGTTCGCTATCTCGTCGTTCTACGCGGGCATCGGTGGGGCACTGTTCGCTTCGTTTTCAGGCCAGATTCCACCCGAACAATGGAGTCTCATCGGTGCAGTCAATTTCGTCGCAGCTCTTCTGATTGGTGGAATGGGTCGGGTATCGGGAGTTCTGATGGGCTCGTTCTTCGTGATCACATCCCACCGCTTCGTCGAGGAGATCGTTGACTGGATGAAACATCAAGCCGAAGAAGGGGGCCTTTTCTCCGGCATCTTCGACTTTTTCATCAGTACCGGTCAGGGAGACGGAGGGTTTGTATCGGTCTCGGAGACTGCGCTCGGCTACCCATTGCCAGTGAGCGCCCTTGATGACATCATTTTCGGACTCCTGATTATTTTCTTTCTGTTATTCGAACCACTTGGCCTCTATGGGATATGGGTCAAGGTGCGCAACTACTGGAAGGGTTGGCCATTCAGTTACTGAGTCGCCACCTACCAACAGATCTCGTACTCCATGAGGGGTCCGGGTACCGACAAGTGAGGGGAAACCTGACATGAAGCGATTGACCAGAGTGTTGGCAGTTGTGCTGACACTGACGATGGTCGCCGCAGCCTGTGGCAGCGACGACGATGGCGGTGATGCCGCGCCGGCAACTACGGCCGCGCCGGCAACTACGGCCGCGCCGGCAACTACGGCCGCGCCGGCCACGACCGCTGCTCCAGCTGCTGCTGAGGATTCATCGGATCCGATCAAGCTGCCGATCCACAACTGGTCCAGCCAGATCGCCGGTGTTTACGCCGTCGGCGCCATGCTGGAGTCCACCGGTAACTCGGTCGAGGACATCTCGGCTGACTCGACGCTGGTGTACACCTCGATGTGTGAAGGCG
>JASLKB010000111.1 GCA_030747775.1 Acidimicrobiales bacterium
GTTACCTTCGCTGGCCACGAACTGGCCTTCGATGGGCTTTCGACGGTAGAGCTGTCGGAGAAGACCGAGACCCGGGTTGCCGTGGTGGTCGATGGGGATCGGTTCGAGCCGGCCATCAGCGTCTTCCCGTTCGGCGGGCAGACCATCGGGACGCCGGCCACCCGGTCGACGCTCCGCGATGACCTGCAACTGGCCGTACTGGCCGTGCCCGATCCGTCGGTCTCGGGCCAGGACGGGTCCGAGTCGGGAAGCACCGTGGTCCGGGTGACGGTCCAGCCGCTGGTGGCATGGCTGTGGATCGGTGGGGCGGTGATGGCCATCGGTACGGTCCTGTCTTCCGTGCCCGGGGCCGGAAGCCCGACGGGTCGGGCGAAGGGCCGGGAGCGGGAGGAGGTGGCGTGAACCCGGTCCGGAGCGCCGCCCTGGCCGTGGGCCTGGTGCTGGCCGTCCTCGTGGTGGTGTTTGCCACCCGTGAGGCCGGACAGGACCGGATGACCACCCATCTGGTGGGGGCCGTGGCGCCTCCGGTTGCCGGCAGCACGCTGGACGGCGACCACTGGGACCTCGACGACCAGCGGGGCCGCTGGGTACTAGTCAACTTCTTCTCCACCACCTGCGTCCCGTGCGTGGAGGAGCACCCCGAGCTGGTGGCCTTCGCTGGGGAGCACGACGGGTCCGATCCCGCAGTACCGGAGGTCCGGGTGGTGAGCGTGGCCTTCGATGACCGTCCGGCGGCCATCTCCCGTTTCTTCGCCGACCACGGTGGCGGATGGCCAGTGCTGCCCGCAGATGTGGGGCGCATCGTCGTGGACTGGGGCGTGGTCGCCGTCCCCGAGTCGTACCTCGTGACTCCCTCCGGGTACGTGGCGGCCAAGGTGGTCGGCGGCGTCGTCCGCGAGGACCTCGACGGCATCCTGTCCCGGGCGGTAGCCGCCTTCTCCGGAAAGTGGGTCGGGCAGTGAACAGCGCCGGACGAGGAGGCGCGGCGGGTCGCGGTGTCGTGGTATGGCTGCTGGTTTTCACCGTGGCGCTGGGGAGCCTCGTGGTGTCGGAGGTGGCTGACCGGGTGCCGAGAACCAACGCCGACCGCGTGCACGCGCTGGCCGGAGATTTCGCCTGTCCGGTCTGTCAGGGCCAGTCTCTGGGCGAGTCCGACGTCCCCATTGCCCGCACCATCCGGTCGACCATCCGCACCATGGTCGACCAGGGTCGGACCGATGCCGAGGTGCGGACCATGCTGGTGGAGCGCTTCGGGGAAGACATCGACTACACGCCGACCGGCCGGGGCTTCACCGGGATGGTCTGGGTCCTTCCGGTGCTGGTCGCCGTCGCGGCCGCCGCTGGCCTGGGCTTTGCGATCACCCGCTGGAGAAGCGGGGTCCACCCCGAGGTGGACGACCAGCGGACTGACTGGCCCTCCACGGCGAAAGTTGTCGTGGGCGTGACGGTGGTTGCCGTGCTGGCCGGCGTGCTGGTAGCCCGGGCGGCGGGCGACCGCTCAGCCGGTGATGCCATCACCGGAGACATCCGGTTGTCGACGCGCACCCTGCTGGCCGAGGCCGGGATGGCCGCGCCAGAGGAGGCCGACGAGATCTACACGCAGGTGCTCGAGTTGCAGCCGTCCAACGTGGAGGCGTTGGCCTACCGCGGCTGGTTGAGGTGGCGTACCGACGACCGGGCCGCGGCGCTGATCGACCTGGACGACGCGGTCGCCATGGACGATGAGTACGCCGACGTGCGGGTATTCCGGGCATCGGCCCTCCACGCCGACGGCGACCACGCCGGTGCTGCTGTCGACCTAGCGGTGCTGGACGGGCTGGACGCTCCACCGATCGTGGGAGACCTACTGGCTGCCAGTCGACTTCGTCAACGGGTAGCCGGCGAGTTGGCCGCAGATGGCGAGTTGCTAGCGGCCCTTGAACTCCTGGACTCCGGCCTGGAGGCGAGGAAGCGGACGGGTGGCGGGTCCGAGGCCGCACTCCTGGCCGAGCGGGGATGGTTGTTGGCCGCTACCCGGGTACCCGAACTAGTCGAGCGTGGCTTGGAGAACTTGGATGAGGCGGTGGCCGCCGGGCCGACCGATCCCCACGCGTTGGCCTACCGGGCCGTAGTGGCGAGTACGGCGGCCAGCGCGGCTGAGCGTGTTGCTGACGTGGCCGCCGACTTGGAGGCGTTCGCCACCTTGACCGATCCACCGGCAGACCTGGTGGCTGTCCTCGTCTCAACGGGCCTACTCGACGGCTGAGGTAGCGCGTTACTGGTGGTAGCGAGCGTGGACGATGGAGCCATCGGCCACTGTGAGCTCCCAGATGGAGGCGTAGGCGCAACCCCGCCCGCCGCTCAGGCTGGCACCGTCGGACACCACCTCCCGAATCACGTCGGGGATGACGTCGGCGTGGCTGCACAGCACCACGACCCGCCGGTCCGCGTCGTGGGCACCGGCGCACCTGCGGACCAGGTCGGTCATAGCCGACGACGACCCCTCGAACAACGAGGGGTCGCTCTCCGGGAGGAGGGCGTGACGGTCCGCTACGGGCCCGACGGTCTGGAGGCAACGGATGGCCCGACTGCTCCGCACCTCGGACAACGGTCGTCCGACCAGTAGTGCGTCCACCTCGTCGGCCAGTCGGGTGGCCTGGTCGACACCGGCAGCGTCCAACGGTCGGTCAGCGTCGTCGCCTGACCAGCGGTACGGGTCGCCAGCCGAACCGTGGCGGATCAGCAGGATGGTCACCGTTGGTTAGACGGTGACGTCGGTGATGCACACGCTGTCGCCCATGGGAAGCGAAGATCTCATCTCGGGGGTGGTCTCGCCGTACAGGGTGCCGAGCATCCCGCGGACCAGCCCCCTGTCGACGGCGCAGATCACCGGGTGTTCGATCGGAGCGCCACCGAACGGACAGTGTTCGGAGACGATCCGTAGGCTGTCATCGCCCGACCGCTCAGCCCTCGCGGCGAAGCCGTGGGCCGTGAGGGCCTCGGCCACCACCTGCATAGCCGACCGCAGCGACCGGTGGGCTTCGTCGGAACCGAGGCTGTCGGCCATGCTGCGCCCTACCTCGGCGCCTACCTCCTCGGCCATGGCCTCGGCCTTGTCGTCGGGAAGGAGGGCCAGGGCCCGGCCCAGCAGGCTGACCAGTACGGCGTCTTGTCGGACGGGGAGTTCCAGAGGGGAACCTGCATCGGCCATCCGGTAGTGCTTGGAGGGTCGGCCCGCCGAGGCACCCTCGGGGCGTTCCACGGCAATCTCCAGATAGCCGCCGGCGGCCAACTTGTCGAGGTGGTGGCGGGCCACGTTGGGGTGGAGGTCAAAGGCCGTCGCCGTGTCGGCCGCTGTGACCCCGATCCCGTCGTCGGCCCGTTCGCGGACGTGCAGGTAGATGTCCCGTCGAGTCGGATCACCGAACGCTCCAGTGATCGCCGTGACCGCCGAGGAGAACTCGGTAGCCGTGAGGGGGGCCCCGTCCACCCGGTTATTCTACCGATCCCGACACCCCGGTCGTCCGCCAGCGTTCGGTCGGGGTTGTCGTGCGACCGTTCGACCAGCGGTCGATCCTTGAAACGGTCTGCGAAAAGGAGTTTCCGTGCCGGTCACCGAACCCCAGGTTGTGGACGCCCTCCGTCCTGTCCAGGACCCCGAACTCCGCCGCAGCATCGTGGATCTGGGCATGGTCCGCGAGGTCCGTATAGATGGTCCTCGGGTTTCTGTCCAGGTGGCTTTGACCGTTCCCGGGTGCCCGATGAAGGCCGAGATCCAGCAGTCGGTCGCCGCCGCCGTGGAGGCACTGGACGGCGTGGATGCCACCGACGTCGAGTTCACGGTCATGACCGAGTCCGAACTAGCCGACTTGCGGGAGCGACTTCATGGTGACCCGGCGTCCACGGCCGGGACCAACTCCACCTACGGGCACTCCGAGGGTCGAGCCGTACCGTTCGCCGAGGCCAACTCTTCGACCCGGGTGATGCTCGTCGCCTCGGGCAAGGGAGGCGTGGGCAAGTCCTCGGTGACCACCAATCTGGCTGTGGCCCTCGCCGGTCGGGGCCGCGACGTGGCCGTGGTGGACGCCGACGTGTGGGGCTTTTCTATTCCCCGGATGCTGGGCGTCGACCAGCCCCCGACGGTCATTGACGACATGCTCATTCCGCCGGAGAGCCATGGGGTGCGGTGCATCTCTATGGGCTTCTTCGCCGAGGAGGACCAGCCGGTCATCTGGCGGGGGCCGATGCTGCACAAGGCCCTCGAGCAGTTCCTGACCGACGTGTACTGGGATGAGCCCGACTACCTCCTGGTCGACCTCCCCCCCGGTACCGGTGACATCTCCATCTCGCTGGCCGGCTTTCTTCCGACGGCCGAGATGTACGTGGTGACCACTCCTCAGCCGGCGGCCCAGACGGTGGCCCAGCGGGCGGCCTTCATGGCCGACAAGGTGAACCTGAAGGTCCACGGGGTCATCGAGAACATGTCGTGGTTCACCGGCGACGACGGGACCCGCTATGAACTGTTCGGCTCCGGCGGTGGTCAGGCCCTGGCCGACCGCATCGGGGTGCCTCTGCTAGGTCAGGTGCCGTTGGTGCCGGCACTTCGCGACGGCGCCGACCGGGGCCAGCCAGTGGCTGGCGATCCGTCCACCGAGGTGGGTTCGGTGTTCGCTGAGATCGCCCGGGTGCTGGACGTGGAGATGAAACCGACCAAGCGTCGGCACCGGGAACTCAAGATCGTCTGAGACGGGCCGTCCGGGGGAGCGATCCTCCGACGTCCGGGAAACGGAGTAGAACGTGGACGTGCGCATCGGGGTGGTCAACACCCCCAAGGAGATCACCGTCGAGTTGGCCGACGACACTGACGTGGAGGCCCTGGTGTCCGACGTCGAGTCTGCGGTGGGCGGCGAAGGTGCCGTGCTCTGGTTGACCGACGTTCGGGGCCGCCGGGTGGGCGTGCCCGCCGAGCGGATCGCCTACGTGGACGTTGGCTCCGACGGGGGGACCAATCCCGTCGGCTTCGGCTGAGCAATCCCGGGTCCAAGACGACGGTGACGGTCGGGGAGCGACGGACCGATGGCGACACTCCCTGAACTAGCCCGGGGCCACGCGGGCCTCGACGAGGCCCGCGTCGAACACCTACAGGACCTGGCCAGCGTCTGGGGCCTGCTGGCCGACCTTTCGTTCGCCGACCTGCTGCTCTATGCCCGAGGACCAGCGGATACAGATCGGGCGCTGGTACTGCTGGGCCATATGCGACCCACTACTGGCACCACCCTCTACCGAGCTGACCTCGTCGGCCAGGTATTCGAACCCCGTCGACGGCCGCTGATCGTCGAGGCGTTCGAGGCCGACGAGGCCGTTGAGGGCACCGTGGACGTCGGTTCGGACCGTTCGGTGCACGTCACCGCAGTGCCGGTGCGTCGTCACGGCGAGACCATCGCCGTGCTGGCTCGGGAGCGTCTCCGGCTCGAGGACCGGCCGGGTAGTGAACAGGAACGCACCTACCTGACAGTCTTCGACCGCTTCGCCCGGATGCTGGAGCGAGGGGAGTTTCCCTACCACGACGAGGAACGGCTCCGGCACCGGACTCCGAGGGTCGGCGACGGCCTGCTACTGGTCGATGCCGACGGCCGGATCGAGTTCGCCTCGCCCAACGCGGTCTCCACGCTGCACCGCATGGGGGTGACCCGGGGGGTCACCGGTGCCCGTTTCGACGACACCGGTCTGGGATCGTCGATGTTGCGCTCGGCGTTTGCCCGTCGTACGGCGGTCATCGACGAGATGGAGCGCTCCGACGAGGTGGCAGTAGTCAGCCACTGCTTCCCGCTGCTGGACGGTGGCATGGCCACCGGGGCCATCGTTCTGGTGCGCGACGTGACCGAGTTGCGTCGCCGGGATCGTCAATTGGTGTCCAAGGACGCCACCATCCGGGAGATTCATCATCGGGTGAAGAACAACCTGCAGACCATTTCGTCGCTGCTGCGACTCCAGGCTCGCCGCCTCTCTGGTGACGAGGCCCGAGCGGCCCTCGGTGAGTCGGTGCGACGAATTGGTGCCATCTCGGTGGTCCACGAGACGTTGGCCCAGAGCACGGATGACGACCTGGCGTTCACCGAGATCGTCCGGCCGCTGGTGCGAGTCGTCGAGGAGAGCGTGTCGTCGCCGTTGAGGCCGGTGTCGTTCACGGTGGAGGGCGAAGCCGGAGCGGTGCCCGGCCAGGTTTCCACCACTATGGCCGTGGTGCTCACCGAACTGCTGCAGAACGCCGTGGACCACGCCTTCCCGGTGGAGGGAGGCACGGTACGGATTCAACTGGACCGCCGGACCGATGGGCTCTTGGTGCGTGTGGTTGATGACGGTGTGGGGATTTCCGAGGGATTCGATGTAGCCGACGCGACCGGACTCGGGTTGACCATCGTCCGCACCTTCGTGGAGGGCGAACTGGGTGGGAAAATCCGACTTGTTCCCGTCGAGGGCGACTCGGGCACGGTGGCCGAGGTATGGGTACCGGCCAGCCGGCTGGTAGGCCCGTGGGGTGACTCGCGGGATCCCGTGTGACCGACACGCCCTGAGGCCATCGGCGTGACGACGTGGGCGCTCTAGGGTCGGCGTCCATGGGGCCGGATTCGATGGATGGACGACCGCTGGTGGTGGCTCACCGCGGCGCGTCACAGGACCGGGTGGAGAACACAGTCGAAGCTTTCGCCGAGGCCCGGGTACAGGGGGCCGAGTGGGTGGAGCTCGACGTTCGGTTGTCGGCCGACGACGTGCTAATGGTCCACCACGATGCTCACTACCCCGACGGGCGTCTCGTGCGCGAGGTATGGGCCGCCGATGCGCCGGACCACGTGCCGAACCTGGCCGAGGCGTTCGAGGCGTGTGAGGGAATGGGAGTCAATGTCGAGGTGAAGAACCTCCCTGGGGATCCCGACCACGATGCGTCGGCCATGGTTTGTGAGGCGGTCGCTGGGTTGGCGGTGGCCTATCGGCCACCGGAACTGCTGTTGGTGTCGTCGTTCGACATCGCGGCGGTGGACCGGATTCGGGCCACCGATCCGTCGTTGCCCACAGCGTGGCTCGTGGTCGAGCGCTACGGCACCGACCTGACGCTGGACCGCACGGTGGCCCACGGG
>JASLKB010000112.1 GCA_030747775.1 Acidimicrobiales bacterium
ACTGGTCGGACTTCGATGATGACCGCCGCCACCTGACCCGCCACCAGGTCGAACTGGTCGAGATCCCCCAGCGCATGGGGGCCAGCCGCAAGAACTCGGCTGACATCAAGATGGTGGTCGACGCACTCGAGCTGGCCTTCGAGCGGGACTTCGTGACGACGATCGTGATCTGCACTGGTGACAGCGACTTCACGCCGCTGGTCCAGAAGCTCCGCGAGTTGGATCGCCGGGTCATCGGCATAGGCGTACGTGATTCGACGTCCAAGCTGCTTCCGCCAGCGTGTGACGAGTTCCTCTACTACGACAGTTTGGAGGGGGTGGAGGCCCTCATCGCGGCCAGCCGGTCGCCGAAGAAGAAGGCACCTGCCACCCAGGGCGCCGACGACGAGCCGGTGGCCGAGGCCCCGCCACTCGAGGAGCTGGTTGTCTCGACGCTGGCCGGGATGCAGGGTTCCAACGAGGACGTGCGGGCCTCGACGTTGAAGCGGGCCATCACCCGCATCGACCCGACGTTCAACGAGGCCGACCACGGCTTCCGGGGGTTCACCGAACTGCTCCGCCACCTCGCCGGGCGCAAGCGGGTTGAACTCTCCGGCGCCAAGCGCGACCCGGAGGTCGACCTGGTGACCGGTGACGGACCGGCCCAGGAGGGGTTCGAACTACTGGTGGCCGTGGTGGCCGCCAAGTCGACGAAGGGCGGTGCCGCCCTGTCGAGCCTCAAGACCGAGATGAACCGCCGGGACGCCGACTTCAACGAGCGGGCGCTCGGCTACGGCGGGTTCCTGCAGTTCTGCAAGGCCGCGGCGGCCCGCGACCTGGTGGCCATGGCCTGGGACGACGAACGAGGTGACTACCTGCTCACTCCTGCGGGATGAGGGTGGATCGGGTGCTCAGGCTCAGCGGGGACTGAAGCAGAGGTTGAGGGGACGACGCACGTAGTTCCCGGTGGCGAACTCCATGTCGTCGGGGTCCACCACGAAGTCCGGGAACCGGGCCAGTAGTTCCTCGAGCACCACCCTTCCCTGGAGCCGGGCGGCCGCCGCTCCCAGGCAGTGGTGAGCGCCGTAGCTGAACGACAGAATCCTCGCCGGGTTCCGTCCCACGTCCAGTGAGTCGGCGTCGGTTCCGAACTCCCGCTCGTCGCGGTTGGCCGCCCCGTAGCTGAGCAGCACCTTTGAGCCCTCGGGAATGGTGGCACCGTTCAGGTCGACGTCCCGGGTGGTGGTGCGGGCAAGGTTCTGGACGGGACTGGTCAGGCGAAGCAGTTCTTCTACGGCTGACGGGATCATCGACGGGTCGTTCACCAGCCGTCGGCGCTGCTCGGGTCGCTGGTGCAGCAGGACCGCCGATCCTCCGAGCAGGCCGGTCGTGGTGTCGTTACCGCCGGTCACCATGGTGAAGGCAAACCCCAGGATCCACATGATCGAGACGGTGTCCTCACCCATGGCCACCAACTGGCTGACCATGTCGCCTTTCGGCTCGACCCGGCGACGTTCGACGAGGTCGGTGAAGTAGGCCAGCAGGTCCACGATGCCGGACGCCGGTTCGCCAGTGCGGCCCTGTGCGGCGGCGGCCACGATCTGCTCGGTCCACTGGTCGAAGTGGAAGCGGTCCTCGGCGGGGACGCCGAGGTAGTGGGCCACCACGAAGCTGGGGAGCGGCTTGAACAGCTCGGCCACGATGTCACCGCCACCGTCCTCGTCGATCCGGTCGAGGCGGTCGACGACGAAGGCTCGGACGTCATCCTCGATGTCGGCCACCTGACGGGGCGTGAAGCCCGGGCCGACCAGCCTCCGGAACGTTGTGTGGTCAGGCGGGTCGAGGAAGACGAGCGGGGTGGCTTCCCCCATGTCCATGCCCGTGCCTTCTTCGACGGTGAGGCCTCGGGCCGATGAGAAGGTGGCCGTGTCGCGTGCAGCGTCGAACACGTCGGCGAAGCGTGTCAGCACCCAGAACCCTTCCCGGGACCCGTCGCCGGCGGCCAGGTGGACCGGGTCGTGGTCCCGCAGCGACCGGTACATGGGAAAGGGATCCCGCCAGGTCTCGCCGGAACGCAGTTCGAATCCGACGGGACTTCCGGTCATCAGGTCAGGTTGCCTTGGGGAGCACGATGAAGGCGATGGCCACATAGTGCAGGGCAGCGGCCGCCACCGTGAAGGCATGGAACACTTCGTGGAAACCGAACGTGTCAGGCCACGGGTCGGGTGACTGGAAGGCGAAGACGATGGCGCCCGCCGTGTAGAACAGGCCGCCGACCAGTAGCAGTAGGAAGCCGGCCACTCCGAGTTGCTGCCAGGCGTCGACCACCACGGCGAGCAGGCACCATCCGACCACCAGGTAGGGGATGGCCACCACCGGGCCAGGCGCGTCGGCGAACCTCAGCCGTACCCAGATGCCGACCACCGCGCCGCCCCAAACGAGCGTCAGGACCAGCTTGGCCGCCCACGGCGACAGGGCGAAGACGGCCACCGGCGTGTAGCTCGCGGCGATGGCCACGAAGATCGTGGCGTGGTCCAGTCGCTGCATCCGGCGGTCTCCGGCCCGGCCCCACGGGATGCGGTGGTAGAGCGCCGAGACCCCAAACAGGGCAGCAACGGCCAGCGCGTAGAGAGCGACCACGAAGCGGGGGCCAACCCCCGGGGCCCGCACGATCATGATGGGTGCCAGCGTCAGGGTGGCCACGAACGCCATCCGGTGCGAAACCCCGCGGTACCGGGGCTTGGCCAACCGGACCCCGGTACCGTCTTCGATCGTGGCCTGCATGGTCGCACCCTAGAACGGACACGAGACCCTCCCAGTTCGGGCAGAATCTGGGATCGCCGTGGTCGGCACGGCTGGAGGGTGCATGTCTGATCGCTACGACTTCGTCATCGTGGGTGGCGGCTCGGCGGGATGCGCCCTGGCCAACCGTCTCAGTACTGATCCGTCCACCCGCGTGCTGGTGCTGGAGGCCGGCCGTCGCGACTGGCGGGCCGACGTCGTTATCCACATGCCGGCCGCCCTGTCGATGGGTATCGGGAACCGGTTCTACGACTGGATGTACGAGTCCGAACCGGAGCCCGGAATGGGTGGCCGTCGGGTGTACCACGCCCGCGGCAAGGTGCTTGGCGGGTCGTCGTCCATCAACGGGATGATTTTCCAACGGGGCAACCCGATGGACTTCGACCGCTGGGCGGCCACGCCCGGCTGCAAGTCGTGGGACTGGGCCCACTGCCTGCCCTACTTCAAGCGGATGGAGACCTGCCTGGCTGGTGAGGACCAGTGGCGGGGCGGCGAGGGACCGCTCAAGCTGGAGCGGGGTCCTGCCACCAGCCCACTGTTCCGGGCCTTCTTCGAGGCCGTGCAGCAGGCCGGACATCCGTTGACCACCGATGTCAACGGCTACCGCCAGGAGGGATTCAACGCCTTCGATCGCAACGTCTACAGGGGGCGGCGCCTGTCCGCTGCCCGGGCGTACCTGCATCCGGTGCTGCGGCGCCCCAACCTCGACCTCTGGACCAAGGCACACGCCACCCGCCTGGTCATGGACTCATCGGCTGGCAGGCCCCGGGTGACCGGCGTGGAGGTCATCCACCGGGGACGCCACCGCCTGGTCGAAGCCGTTGAGGTCATCTCGTGTAGTGGTGCCATCAACACGCCACAACTGCTGCAACTCTCGGGGATCGGTCCGGCCGCCGTGCTGGCCGAAGCCGGCGTGGAGGCCGTCGTGGACCTTCCAGGCGTCGGCGAGAACCTTCAGGACCACCTTGAGGTGTACGTGCAGTACTCCTGCACCCAACCGGTATCGATGTCGCCCTACCTAGCTCACTGGCGTAAGCCATGGGTTGGCCTGCAGTGGCTGTTCCGTCGGGGCCCGGGGGCGTCGAACCACTTCGAGGCGGGCGGGTTCCTTCGCAGCAACGACGACGTGCCGTGGC
Organism: Acidimicrobiales bacterium; assembly: GCA_030747775.1. GTDB lineage: Bacteria > Actinomycetota > Acidimicrobiia > Acidimicrobiales > MedAcidi-G1 > UBA9410. The sequence continues at coordinate 3,918 of JASLKB010000112.1, forward strand.
CGAACCTGATGTTCCACTTTCTGCCCATCGCTGTCCGGTACGACGGATCGGTGCCGGCGGCCGGGCACGGCTACCAGTTCCACATCGGGCCAATGTTCTCCAACAGCACGGGGTGGGTGCGGATCCAGAGCGACGACCCGTTCCAGAAGCCGAAGTTGCTATTCAACTACCTGTCCACACCCGAGGACCGGAGGGAGTGGACCGAGGCCGTTCAGGTGGCCCGCAACATCATGGGACAACCGGCCTTCGCCCCGTTCAACGGTGGCGAGATCTCACCCGGTTCTGACGTGGCCAGCGACGAGGCGGTACTGGACTGGGTTCGCAGGGACGCTGAGACGGCCCTGCACCCGTCGTGCACTGCACGCATGGGCACCGACGAGATGGGCGTCGTCGACCCAGCGTCGATGCGGGTCCACGGCGTAGACGGGCTGCGGGTGGTGGACGCCTCGGTGATGCCGACGTTGACCAACGGCAACATCTACGCACCGGTGATGATGGTCGCCGAGAAGTCCGCCGACCTGATCCTAGGCAACACGCCGCTGGTGGCCAGCGAGGCCCCGCAGTACCGGCACGGTTTGTCCGAAGCGGACTGGTAGCCAACTACCGATGGAGGGGAGACTCGGACGATGATGTCCGTAATCCGTAACGGTGTCCTGTTGGATGCTGTGGTGCAGGGTGGCCGACTGTCTCGACTGCGGTGGGCTCGATGTCATTGAAGATCGGACTCGGGTCCAGAATCCGTAAGTCGCCGTTCCACGACGCCCTGGTGCGTCATGGTCTGACCCATGTGACCGTCTACAACCACATGTACATGCCGGGTTCGTTCGGCGACCCAGACGAGGAATATCGGGCTCTTGTCGAACGGGTGTCGCTGTGGGACGTGTCGTGCGAGCGCCAGGTGGAGGTGGTTGGACCGGATGCCGGGGCTCTGTGCCAGTACGTGTCGGCGCGGGACTTACGGGGTATGAAGGTCGGTCGGGTGAGGTATGCCCCGCTGTGTGACCACCACGGGGTGCTGATCAACGACCCGATGGCGTTGAAGTTGGAAGAGGACCGCTGGTGGCTGTCGATCGCCGACAGTGACGTGCTGCTTTGGTGTCAGGCGGTGGCCGCCGAGCGGGGCATGAACTGCCGGGTGTTCGAACCGGATGTGTCACCCCTAGGTGTGCAGGGGCCGCGTGCCGACGACACGATGGCCGACCTGCTAGGGGAGAGGGTACGGGACTTGCCATTCTTCGCCTTCGAGGAGGTCGTTCACGAAGGCATTCCGTTCGTCCTGTGCCGGTCGGGGTGGAGCGGACAGGGCGGATTCGAGTTGTTTCTTCAGGACGGGTCCCGGGGCATGGACCTTTGGGACGCCGTGTGGATGGCCGGGGAGAAGTACGGCATCCACCCGGGTGGACCGACGTTGAACGAGCGGATCGAGTCGGACCTGTTCTCATACCGGGCCGACTGTGGGGCGGGGGCGACCCCGCTGGAGGCCGGGCTCGAGAAGTTCCTGTCACTGGACCGCGACGACGACTTCATCGGAAAGGCGGCCCTGCTGGCCGAACGGGAGCGTGGCTCGGCAAGGCGCCTAGTGAAGGCGCTGTTGTCGGGGGAGCGGCTTGCCTCGACGAGCGAGTCTCCATGGCCAGCGGTCGGGCCGGACGGTCAGCCGTGCGGCGAGGTTCGGGTGGCCGTATGGTCTCCGAAGCATCAGTCAAACCTGTGTCTAGCGTTGGTGTCATCCGACGTGGCCGGCGGCTCGTTCACCACAAAGACACCTGATGGCCAGGCCCTGATGGCGACCCACCTAGCCAACTTTGCAGAGTAGGGCTCGATCACGCGCGGTCAGAATGCCTAGCGTTTAAAGGTTTTGGTCTACCTGAAGCACTAGTGCGTGTGCTTCAGCACCGCACGGACGGCATCTTCGTCTCCCTCACGGTGGAGTAATGCCATCGCCCGGTCGACCTCGTCCAGGCCGACCACGGTCCCCAGCAGGGGAGCAGTCGGGAACCCGCCTTCGGTCAGGATTCGGGCCGCCTCGTCGACAGAACCGGCATCGCCGCCGGCCCCACCCAGCACCCGCAGGCCCTTCATCACCACCTTGTCGGTCACTACCGGCACGGCTTGGCGATCCTTTAGACCAGCCCAGATCACCGTGGCCCCGTGGTGCACCAGGTCGAAGCACAAACTCGGTGTGCCCGGTGCACTGGCCAGATCCACGGCGAGTGACGCACCGAAGCCACCGGTCAGGTCCATCACCGCATCCTCTGGATCGTCCACCATCACGTTGACCACGTGGTCGGCGCCCACCTCGAGCGCTACATCCAGGCGCAACGCGTCCTCCGAAGTTCCGGTCACGATCACCTTGCCGGCTCCCAGCGACTTCGCGTAGGCAGCACAAGTCAGGCCCATGTGGCCCGGTCCCTGGACCACGACGGTCTGGCCGGCCTGAAAACCGGCCTGGCCCAGCCACGCCACCATGTTTGACAGCGGTTCGAACAGCGTGAGTTCCTCAGCTGACACGCTGTCGGTCAACTTTGCCAGATGTGTGCCTGGTAGCACGGCCATGTACTCGCCATAGCCACCCCACAGGCCAGCCCCCTCGTCGAGGCCGAACGAGTATCCGTAGCACCGCACCCCTAACGGGTTGCCCTCGTACGGCGGCCCGTACCAGACGATGTCGACGGCTACCCGGTCGCCGATCGCCACGCCCAGGTCTGCGTCGTCGGCCAGGGCGTGCACCCGTCCCACGATCTCGTGGCCCGGCACCACCGGACATACCTCGCCTGGTACGTGCTTGTGGCCGGCTAATTGGGCGACGTCGCTGTGGCACAGCCCGACGGCCTCCACAGCCAGTACCGCTCCGCCCGGTGGGGGAGTGGGCACCGAGAAGTCGTCACGCAACGCCCACGTTCCGTCGCCATGGAACACCACGGCCCTACACGTTCCAGCCACGAGCCCGTCGACCCCTCTCCGAGATTTCGAAGTCGACTAGAGGCGCTGGATCAACGTGCCGGTACCCAGGCCACCACCACAGCACATCGTCACCACTGCGTACTCGCCGTCGACACGCTGCAACTCGTGCACGGCCTTGGTGGTCAGGATGGCACCCGTCCCACCGAGCGGATGCCCGAGGGCGATGGCGCCGCCGTTCGGGTTGACGACCTCCATGTCCGG
>JASLKB010000113.1 GCA_030747775.1 Acidimicrobiales bacterium
ATCACTCCACCACCACCGAATAATTCTCGGCTGACCGTGCCGGTCAGAGCCTCAGCGAGGCCGAAGTCGGCGATGCGGAGTCGGGCGTCTTGGCCGAACAGCAGGTTGGCCGGCTTCACGTCCCGGTGGACGATGCCCTGTCGGTGAGCGTGATCCAGGGCCCGGCAGGCCTCGAGAGCCACCATGAGCATCTGGGACGGGGTCAACGTCCGACCCGAAGAAAGAATGCTGCGAAGGCTCCCGCCTCCTAGGTACTCGGTTACTAGATAGGCCTGACCGTCGACCCCCCAGTCGTAGATAGCCACCACGTGCGGGTCGGCCAGCGACGCCACAAGTCGGGCCTCGGAGCGAAACCTCTCCACGAACGCCTCGTCACCGATGAGCGAAGAGTGGAGAACCTTGACGGCAACCTGGCGACCTAGAGAAAGGTCGTCGGCGAGGTACACGGTGCCCGAGCCGCCAGTGCCGATCACGCCGCCCAGGCGATACCGGCCACCCAGCATTCGTCCCGGCGCGAGTATGGCGCCGCCCGGGCCGGCGGGGGCCCCGTCGGAGAGTCCGTCGGTCACCCCCCAAGGCTATCCGTCCTGACCCCATGGATAGCCTGCGCCCGTGACCCGACGCCGCGCCCTAATCATTAGCGTGCTGATGGGACTGGGCGTGGGGATCCTCGTCCTGGCCGCCCTGCTCCCCAGCGAGAACCCCGGCGACGTCTCAGTGTCGTCCAACCCTGCAGTGTCCGAACTTCTACCCGCCCGCGGAGACACCGTGCTCCCCCAAGCCAACGTAGGGGCCATCCTCGCCCCGGGCTGGGCTGGCGAAATCCTCCACATCGGGGGCACGGCCATCCCTGTCGACCAGCAACGGATCGAGAAGGCCCTGAACTCGGTGATCTTCCGGCCTGACGAGGGACTGGCCCTCGAGCGCCTCCCCTCTCAGGATGTGTGTGCCACTGCGCGCTACTGGTCGGTCCGCAACCCCGACCGCACCTCAACTATCGACTGGTGCTTCCGGGTCGACGGCTGACGGGATAGCGAGTGGGTCAGTCGGGGAGCTCGCCGTTAGCTAACAAACGTTCGAAGGAAGCCTCGTCAAGAACCGGTACACCGAGTTCCTCGGCCCGTGTCAACTTCGACCCCCCACCCTCACCAGCCACCAGCGCCGTCGTCTTCGCTGACACGCTTCCCGGCGAGCGACCGCCCCGGGCCACGATGAACGCCCTGGCCTCCTCGCGTCCGTACCCGGTGAGCGTGCCGGTGACCACGATGGACATGCCATCCAGCACCTGAGCCACCTGGTCATCCGGGTCAGTGGTCGGTGCCTCGAGGTTCACCCCGGCAATCCGTAACCGTGCCAGCAGGTCGAGGTTGTGGGGCTGGCGAAGCCACTCGTGCACGCTGGCCGCGATGACCGGACCGAGTCCCTCCACGGCCTCCAGCTCGTCGACCGTGGCCGACTCGAGACGGTCAAGGTTCCGGAATGACGAAGCCAGGAGGTCGGCCACCGTGGTTCCCACGTGCGGGATCCGCAGGCCGAAAAGCAGACGCCCGAGGGGACGCTCCCGCGATGTGTCCACGGCCCGACGGAGGTTCTCCACCGAAGCCTCGCCGAAACCATCCCAATCGGCGATGCGGTCGTAGTCCAATGAGAACACGCCTGCCACGTCGTCCAATAGGCCTTCGCCCACGAACAGATCAACCCGCTGCTCACCGAAGCCCTCGATGTCCATGGCGCCACGTGACGCGAAGTGCTCGATGCGCCCCCTGACCTGCCGGGGGCAGGTGTAGTTGTTGCAGAAGGTGGCCGCCTCACCGTCCGGTCGGACCAGCGGCTCGCCACATGCCGGGCAAGCGGTCGGGAATGTCCAAGGCTCTAGGTCATCGGGTCGTTCCGACAGGACGGGTCGCAACACCTCGGGGATGACGTCACCCGCCTTACGGACCACCACCAAGTCGCCCGGCCGGACGTCCTTGGCGACCACCTGATCGGCGTTGTGCAGGGTCGCTGCGGTCACCGTTGACCCACCCACAAACACCGGCTCCAAGCGGGCGAACGGCGTGGCCTGCCCACCCGGACCGATGGACACCTCGATGTCTAGCAATCTGGTGGTTCGCTCCTCGGGAGGCAGCTTGTAAGCGATGGCCCAGCGGGGCGCTCGGGCCGTGAACCCGAGTGACTCCTGGGTGGCTAGGTCATCGACCTTCACGACCACCCCGTCGATCTCGAAGTCCAGGTCGTGTCGGGCCATCTCGACAGCACCCACGTGGGCCACCACGTCGTTGAAGTCGTCGAAGGACGCCACGTGGCCATCCACCGGCAGACCCAGTTTCGCCAACCAGGTCAGAGTCTCCAGGTGGGAGGCCGGTTCGGGCCCATCGACCACCTCACCTAGTTGGTACGCCCAGAACGAGAGGTCGCGGGTAGCCGTCACAGTTGCGTCCTTCTGGCGCAGCGACCCAGCCGCTGTGTTGCGGGGGTTGACGTAGGTCTTCTCCCCGGCCGCCTCCTGAGCGGCGTTCAGTGCTTCGAAGGCCGAAAGACCGAGGTAGACCTCGCCACGTACCTCCACTACCGGCGGCGCCCCGTCGGCGAGGCGTTTAGGGACGTCCGCGATGGTCCGTACGTTGGCCGTGACGTCCTCGCCCACCTGTCCGTCACCCCGGGTGGCCGCCTGTACGAGTAGGCCGTCCTCGTATCGGATGGACACGGCCAGGCCGTCGAACTTCAACTCGCAGACCCAAGTAACCGTCGGTGGTTCAGCCGACTCCTCCCCGTCCCTGTCGGTGGCGAGTCGCTTGAGAACCCGCTCAGACCAGGCTTGGAGTTCGTCGACGTCGAAGGCGTTGTCCAGTGACCGCATGGGCACCCGGTGGGTCACTTCGGCGAACGTGGCTCGGCCTGCCGGTGCGACCCGCTGTGTTGGCGAGTTCGGGGTCACCAGGTCGGGGTACTCGGCCTCCAACGCCTTGAGTTCGCCAAGGAGCGCGTCATAATCCGCATCAGGGATCTCGGGGTCGTCGGCCTCGTGGTAGCGCTCGTCGTGGAGGCCGATGAGAGCGCGGAGTTCGTCTATCCGTTCGCTGGGCCCATCCACGGACTGATACTACCGATGCCCCGCGACACCCTCTGGAGCGGCCTCTAGCGTGTGGCGGTGGATCGATTCCCCTTCCTCTCAGGCGATCCCGCCGCCCCCGGGCGACGGGCCGAGTTGGCCGACGTCTGGGGCCTACGATCGATCTGGTTCCTGCTCCCCGTCCTAGCAGGGCCAGCGGTCGCCAATGCCCTCCACGACCTGGACGCCACGCCCCGTTCGACCGCTTCGGCAACGCTGTGGGTCCTGTGGGCGATCGGGTTGACGGCCACCCTCGTCCCCCTGCCGCTGACCCTGACCGCTTTGCGGCTCGGAGGCCCGGCTGTCGCCGCTCTCGCCGCATGGAGTGCGGAGGCCACCAGCAACGTCGTACACGCCTCCTTCGCGCTAGCCGCCGCGGTTCTTGTCGTCCTAGCTACCTTCGCCGCCCCGGTGGCCGACCGATTCGTGGACGGCGCCTCCTACGGCGATGAACGCCGATTCCTGCTCCGGGCACCCGGGCCGGTCGTCTTGGTGCTGGGGCCGTCGGCCACCGTGGTTGCCATCGCCGGGGCCACCGTCGGCCCGATCCTGCTCTTGGACTCCCGTTGGGTCGCCGGTGGGGTAGCCACCGCCCTCGGGGCAACGCTGGCCGCGATGGCTGTTCGCTCGCTGCACCGTCTGGCCCGCCGGTGGATCGTGCTCGTGCCGGCTGGATTCGTGCTCCACGACCACCTGGCCCTGGCCGAACCCACCCTGCTGCAACGGGCCGGTCTGGAACACCTCAGAGCGGCATCGTCGAACACCGGTGCCGACGACCTCACCCAGCACGCCCGGGGGCTGGCCATCGAGATCCGGTGTCGTCGGCCACATGACATCTTGCCTGCCGGTTCGCGGGGCGAGGTTGAGGTACGGGCTATCGACGCCTTCCTGTGCTCGCCCGCCCGCCCCGACGTGGTGCTGGCCGAGGCAGCCCGCCGACGGCTACCGGTGTGCTGACGCGAGCCGACTGCCAGACCGGCTGGAACGGGTCAGCAGGCCATAGCGCCGCCGACCACCTCGTCGCCCTCGTAGAACACCACGCTCTGACCGGGCGCCACCCGGCGCCGGGGTCGCTCCCACCGCACCAGCCACTGGTCCGGCCCACCAACCACCTCGACCGACTCGGGCATCCCGTGGGCACTGGTCTGCGCGATCAGGTCGCTGCCCGCGGCGCGATCACCCGTCCAGACCAGCTTCTCGACCGGGGTCTCATCGACCAGCAGGTCGTTAGCCGAACCGACGGTGACGGTGGCTGTTGACACGTCCACATCCACCGCGTACCGGGGCGCTCCCGAACCTCCCAGAGCCATGCCCCGGCGCTGTCCGATGGTCACCAATTCGACGGCCTCCACCGAACCGACCTCGGCACCCGAACCGTCCACCACCCGGCCGGGCGTCAACGGGATCCGGCGACGCAGGAAGTCCTCCCGACCGTGCTCCCGAGTAATGAAACACACGTCCTGACTGTCCGGTTTGTCGGCGGTCCGCAGCCCAAGCACCGAGGCATGGCTCCGCACCACGTCCTTGGTGAGGTCGCCAATGGGTAGTAAGAGGCTGGCCAACTGCGCCTGGCCGAGCATGTACAACACGTAGGACTGGTCCTTACCCGGGTCCACGGCCCGGGCGATGCGACGGGTCCCATCGGGTCGTTCCACAATCCGCGCATGGTGCCCGGTGGCGATCCGGTCGAAGCCCAGGGCTGCAGCCCGGTGCCACAAGCGGTGGAACTTGAGGTGTCGATTGCACTCCACGCAGGGGTTGGGGGTCCGGCCCGCCGCGTGGTCGGCCACGTACGGCCCCACCACGTCGCGCTCAAAGTCATCGCCCAGGTTGAACACGTGATGCTCAATGCCAAGGGCGTCAGCCACCCGGCGTGCGTCGTCCACGTCGGACACCGCGCAGCACCCCGAGTCGGAGTCCCCGCCCCACAGGCGCAGGGTCACCCCCACCACCTCATGGCCGGCGTCGCGCAGCAGCGCCGCAGCAACCGACGAGTCCACCCCACCCGACATGGCCACCATGACCGGAGATCCGATCCTCTCGATGGAAGTCACGGCGGTCATCCGGACTGCAGCGACCGGGCGTAGCCACGAAGTCGCTCAACAGCAGCTGGAATGACAACCAGTGCGTGGTCCACGTCGTCGTCAGTGCTGGCGTGGCCCAGTGACAGCCGGAGCGAACCGGCAGCCGTCATCCGGTCGATCCCCATTGCTGCCAGCACCGGTGACGGCTCCTGGGCCCCACTGGCACAGGACGCCGCCGCGCTGGCCGCTATGCCGTCCCGTTCCAGCAAAAACAGCAGTTCCTCGCTCTCGATACCGTCAAAGCAGAGATGGGCCACCCCGGGCGTCCGGGATACCCCGTCGGGCACAGTCCGACGGACACCGTCGATGGCGGCCCGCAGGCCGCCCTCCAGTCGGTCCCGCATTACACCGACCCGTACCCCGAGGGCCTCGCGTTCGATCGCCATCAGGCGGGCCGCCTCACCCAGGCCCACGATGGCCGGCACGTTCTGGGTTCCGCTGCGTCGTTCCCGCTCCTGGCCCCCACCGCGCAGCACGGGAACCAATGGCACGCCCGCACGCACCACGAGAGCGCCTGCTCCCTTGGGGCCACCGAACTTGTGCCCGGTGATACTGACCAGTCCGGCACGCCGCACCGCCGTCGGCAGGTCCAACCAGGCAGCGGCCTGCACAGCGTCGCTGTGCACGACAGCCTGCGGTGCGTGCCGATCCACCACGTCGGCCACAGCATCGACATCGGTCACCACTCCGGTCTCGTTGTTGGCAACCATGGCTGACACCAGTCGGATACGTTCGCCGTCCAACCCTGAAAGCAGGTCGCCCAGCGCCTCGAGGTTGATTCGTCCCGCTGAGTCGGTGGGCACCACTGGACCTCCGGCGTCCACCACCGGAGCCAGCACCGCCGGATGCTCGGCTGAGCTGCAGACCGGGAGCCCACCGGTGGCCCGGACCACGCCGTCCACGGCCAAGTTGTCGGCCTCGGTCCCTCCGGAGGTGAAGACCACTTCACCCGGCAAGCACCCCACTAGGGCGGCCACATGGTCGCGAGCGTCGTCGACGGCCCGCCGGGCCTCCCGGGCAGCGACATGGGAGCCCGACGGATTGCCGGGGTGGTCGGCCAGCCACGGCAACATGGCGGCCACCACCTCGGGCCGAACCGGCGTGCTGGCCGCATGATCCAAATAGACCCGTTCCGGGGAAATCTCGTTCGTCGGTTCCACTCCCACGACATCAAGGCTACGGCCGACCCGGTCAACGGGTCCCTCTTGGAGCCTGGTGGTCCTGAGGCCAGACTGTCGACCATGGACGGGTACGACAGCGAGACCTACGGCGAGACCATGGCTGAGGTCTACGACGAGTGGTATGGCACCGACGGCGGGCTCGCCCTCACCCAGATCGGATCCGCTGACGAGGTGGCCGACCGGATCACCACCCTCGCCGGACCGACGGGCACCGTGCTGGAACTGGGCGTCGGTACCGGCCGACTCGCTCTCCCATTAGCTGACCGAGGCCTGGCCGTCACCGGGCTGGATGCCTCGCCGGCGATGCTGGACTGCCTCCGGGCCAAGCCGGGAGCAGACCGGCTCACTCTGGTCGCCGGCGACATGGCCGATCCGGCCATCGCTGGGACAGGATTCGATGTGGTTCTGGTGGGCTTCAACACGTTCTTCAACCTGACCACCGAGGCGGCCCAAGAAGCATGCCTGCACGGCGTGGCCGAGGTACTGGCCCCGGAAGGCCGGTTCCTGCTTGAGGCGTTCGTGCCTGACCCCGAAACCCACGACGGGGTATCGGTTCGCGACGTATCCATCGACCGGGTGATGCTGGACGTGGTCGCCACCGACAGGATTGCCCAGACCAT
>JASLKB010000114.1 GCA_030747775.1 Acidimicrobiales bacterium
GATCTTGCGCTGGCCTACGGCACCCTGTTGCTGCCACTGCTCGATGCGGGGCACGACCACACCGAGCACCTGCATGATGATCGAGGCCGTGATGTAGGGCATGACGCCCAGGGCGAACACGGCGAAGCTGGTCAGCGACCCACCGGAGAACAACTGCAGGAAGGCCAGCACGCCACCCTGGTCGGCCCGGTCGCGCAGCAACTGCACCTGCTCGACGTCTATCCCGGGAGCGGGCATGAACGCGCCGATCCGGTAGAGCAAGATCATGAGAAGGGTGAAGACGATCCGCTTGCGCAGATCGGCCACCCGGAACATGTTCAGCATGCTGGACAGCACGTGGGCTCCTGTCGTCTTGGGAGTTGCTCGTCGGTTCCGGTCAGCGGTTCATCAGGGCGTTACCGCTGGCGGCGGGACGCACGGCGAACGGCAGCGGAATCTTCTCGACAGTGCCGCCGGCGGCCGTAATAGCCGCCTCGGCCGAGGCCGAGAAGGCATGGGCCCGCACGTTCACCGCGCGGGACAACTCACCGCGGCCCAGCACCTTGACCAACGACTTCTTGCCGACCAGACCGCGGGCGTGCAGCGTCTCGGGTGTGACCTCCTCTAGGCCGCACTCCTGCACGGTGTCGAGGTTGACCGCCTGGTACTCGACGCGGAACGGATTCTTGAAGCCCTTGAGCTTCGGAATCCGCTGGTGGAACGGCATCTGGCCACCTTCGAAGCCGACGCGCACGGTGTTGCGAGCCCGTTGGCCCTTACTGCCCCGGCCTGCGGTCTTACCGCCCTTGCCGCCGATGCCGCGGGCCACGCGCTTAGCCCGCTTCTTAGAACCGGGAGCCGGCTGCAGGTCATGAATCTTCATTTCACTCGGCCTCCCCGGCCTGTTCATCCACCCGGACCAGGTGAGGCACTCGGGCAATCATTCCCCGGATCTCACCACGGTCAGGCAGAGTGTTGCTACGTCCAATCCGACCCAGGCCGAGCGCACGAAGCGTGCCCCGCTGCTTGGGCTTGGCACCGATTGCGCTGCGGATCTGGGTGACGACCAACTGCGTCATTTCACTCACCATCCCGACTCAAACCAGCACTGATGCCAGCACCAGCGCCGACACCGGCCTCGGTGCGGCGGTAAGCCTCCAACAGGGCACCCGGCACGAACTCCTCCGGATCCAAGCCACGCAGGCGAGCGATCTCGTCGGGCCGACGCAAGCCCTTGAGACCTGCGATGGTGGCCCGTGCCACGTTGATGTGGTTCGACGAACCCTGCGACTTGCACAGCACGTCGTGGATGCCGGCCTCCTCGAGGATGGCGCGGGCTGCACCACCGGCGATCACGCCGGTACCGGGAGCAGCCGGCTGCAGGAGCACCCGACCGGCACCCATGACCCCGAGGATGGGATGGACGATGGTCGAACCGGCCAGCGCCACACTGAACAGGTTGCGCTTGGCCTCCTCGGTCCCCTTCTGGATGGCCAGCGGGACCTCCTTGGCCTTGCCGTAACCAAGGCCGACTCGGCCGGCGCCGTCGCCGATCACCACCAGGGCGGTGAACGAAAACCGGCGACCGCCCTTGACCACCTTGGCCACGCGGTTGATATGAATGACTCGAGACTCCCGTAGTGAGGCGTCGTCGCTCATGCGCGGATTGCTCTGCTGGTTATTGTGATTTGCCACTAGAACTCCAGTCCAGCTTCGCGGGCAGCATCGGCTAGTGCCGCCACCCTGCCGTGGTACTTGTATCCGCCGCGATCGAAGACCACCGATGCGACGCCGGCCTCGCGGGCACGCTCGGCGACCACACGACCGACCGCGGTGGCCGCAGCCACCCCGGTCGCCCCGTCGGCAACACCGGCCTGCACAGACGATGCGGCGGCCATCGTGCGACCAGACTGGTCGTCGATGACCTGAGCGGAGATGTGGCGAGCCGACCGGAACACAGCCAGACGGGGACGGGACTCCGAACCCCGAACCGACTTCCGGACCCGACGGTGACGACGCTGACGTGCCTTGGAACGGTCCACGCTGCTCACTTCGCCGCCTTCCCGGCCTTGCGGGCCACATGCTCACCGAGGTAGCGCACGCCCTTGCCCTTGTAAGGCTCCGGCTTGCGGTACGAACGAATGTCGGCGGCCACCTGGCCGACGACCTGCTTGTCAATGCCCGACACGATGATGCGAGTGGGCTCCGGTACGTCGAAGGTGATGCCGTCAGGAGCCTCGACGTTCACTGGGTGGCTGAAGCCGAGCTGTAGCTCTAGGGCGTTGCTGCCCTTGGCCGCGGCCCGATAGCCGACACCGACGATCTCGAGCTCCTTAGAAAAGCCCTCGGACACACCAAGCACCATGTTGTTGACCAGAGAGCGGGTCAGCCCATGCAGGGCACGGTTCCGACGCTCGTCGTCGGACCGCTCCACGAGGATCTCCTCACCGTCCTGACGAACGGTGATGTCAACCGGGACCTCGATGTCTAGCTCTCCCTTGGGACCCTTGACCGCCACCTGACGACCCTGGATCTGGACCTCGACACCGGATGGAACGGTGATGGGGGCCTTCCCGATTCGAGACATGTCGTCGCCTCCCCTACCAGACGTAGCAGAGGATCTCGCCGCCGATTCTCCGGCGGCGAGCCTCACGGTCGCTCATCAGCCCACGGCTCGTGGAGATCACGGCGACGCCGAGGCCTCCTAACACGCGGGGAATCTTGTTGGAGGGGCTGTAGACGCGCAGGCCGGGCTTCGAAACCCGCTTCACGCCACTGATGACGCGCTCACGCTGCGCGGAGTACTTCATCTCAATGCTCAACACCTCGCCGGGACCCGCCTTGGCCTCGGACACCGCGTAGTCGCGGATATAGCCCTCGGACTTAAGGATGTCGGCAAGTGCCACCTTCTGCTTGGACGACGGCATGTTGACGCCCTCATGCATCGCCATGTTGGCGTTGCGGATGCGCGTCAGCATGTCGGCGACGGGATCGGTCATGGTCATGTCAGATCCTCCTCACCAGCTCGACTTCGTTAGCCCAGGGATCTCTCCCGCGTGGGCCATGTTTCGAAGACAGATCCGACAGAGGTTGAAGGCGCGATAGACCGAACGCGGCCGACCGCAACGACGGCACCGCGTGTAGGCCCGAACCTTGAACTTCGGAGTCTTCTGCTGCTTGTTGACCAGTGCTTTCTTAGCCACTACTGCCCTTCCTTTCGGAACGGAAAACCAAACGCCGCGAGCAGGGCTCGCCCCCCGGCGTCGTCGGACGCGGACGTCACGATCGTGATGTCCATACCCCGGGTGCGATCGACCTTGTCGTAGTCGATCTCCGGGAAGATCAGCTGTTCGGTCACGCCGAACGTGTAGTTCCCGTTACCGTCAAACGACTTCGGACTAAGTCCTCGGAAGTCACGGATCCGGGGAATCGCCAAGGTGATCAGGCGATCCAGAAACTCGTACATACGGTCGCCCCGCAGCGTGACCTTGGCACCGATGGCCTGGCCTTCGCGCAACTTGAAGTTCGAGATCGACGTCCGAGCGCGGGTCACCATCGGCTTCTGACCGGTGATGACCTCGAGATCGGCCAACGCACCGTCCAGCAGCTTCGCCTGCTGGGCGGCGTCACCGACGCCCATGTTGACAACGATCTTGGTCAACCTCGGAACCTGCATCACGTTGGTCAGACCCAGTTCGGCCTGCACCGCGGCGCGTATCTCTTCCTCGTACCACTCGCGCATCCGCACCGTGGCGGTCGTCAAAGTCTCAGCCATCAATGTCCACCCCTGTGCGCTTGCAGACCCGGACCTTCTCGCCCGTCTCGGTAAACCGGTACCCGACACGGGTTGGCTTGCCGTCCGACGGACTCAGGATGGCCACGTTGGAAGCGTCCAACGGCATTGCCTTGTCAATGATCCCGCCCTGGGTCGTAGCGCTCGTGGGCTTCTGGTGGCGCTTGGCGATATTGACACCGTCAACGATGACCTTGTTGTCGGCGGGAATGGCTCGGCTCACCTTGCCCTCCTTGCCCCGATCCTTACCGGCCAGAACACGCACCTTGTCACCCTTGCGAATCTTCATCTCAGAGCACCTCCGGAGCCAGCGAAACAATCCTCATGAACTTGCTATCCCGCAACTCACGGCCTACCGGGCCGAAGATGCGAGTACCTCGAGGCTGGTTCTGTTCGTTGATGAGTACGGCGGCGTTCTCGTCGAACCGGATGTAACTCCCGTCCGGACGGCGCCGCTCCTTCTTGGTCCGGACGACGACGCACTTGACGACCTCACCCTTCTTGACGGCGGCACCCGGATTGGCATCTTTCACCGTGGCGGTGAAGACGTCTCCGATCGAGGCGTAGCGACGCTTGGAACCGCCCAGCACCTTGATGCAGAGCACCTCGCGGGCTCCCGAGTTGTCCGCTACCCGGAGTCGGGTCTCCTGCTGGATCATTACTTTGCCCTCTCGAGAATCTCGACCAGGCGCCAGCGCTTCAGCTTGGACAGCGGCCGAGTCTCCTGGACCCGGACGCGGTCGCCCACGTTGAGCTGATTGTCCTCGTCGTGGACGTGGAGCCGCTTGGTCCGCTGGACCGTCTTGGCGTACCGGCGATGCCGGACGCGGTCAACGGTCTCCACGATCGCTGTCTTGTCCTGCACGTCGGAGACCACGAGGCCCTCACGTACCTTACGACGGTTCGGACGTTCGGTCGTTTCAGCCATTAGTCGGCCACCTCCTCGCCGACAGCCTCGAGGGCCTCAGCGGCATCGATCTCACGGACCCGCATCTCAGTTAGTAGGCGGGCCACCTCCTTCTTGACCTCTCGAACCCGGGCGTGATTTTCCAACTGCCCAGTGACCAATTGGAAGCGCAGGTTGAACAACTCCTCCTTGGCGTCAGAAAGACGCTCCAAGAGGTCGGTGTCACCCAAAGTGGTAAGGGCCTGCTTCTTCGCCATAGTTAGAAGCCCTCCTCGCGCTCGACGAAGCGCGCCTTGATGGGCAGTTTCTGGATGGCCCGGTCGAGGGCCTCACGGGCGACTACGGCATCGTGGTACGACAACTCGAACAGGATCCGGCCGGGCTTGACTACAGCCACCCAGTGCTCCGGATTCCCCTTGCCTGAACCCATGCGGGTCTCGGCGGGCTTCTCAGTGACGGGCTTATCCGGGAACACATTGATCCACACCTTGCCGCCACGCTTGATGTGGCGGGTCATGGCAATACGGGCGGCCTCGATCTGGCGGGCAGTGATCCACCCCGGCTCGAGCGCCTGGATCCCGAATTCACCGAAAGTGACCTCGGTCTGGCCCTTGGAATTGCCCTTCAGACGCCCGCGGTGCTGCTTGCGGTGTCGGACCTTCTTCGGCATCAACACGGCTCAGTCACCATCCCCACCACGGAAGTGCGGCGTCTCGTAACTGTCCTTAGTGGACGCCTCAATGGCCTCCTCTTCGGCGAGCAACTTCTCGAACTCAGCGTCACCCTCCTTGACCAACGGTGCCAGGTCCGCCTCGATGACCTCCTGTTCAGGGGACTCGGTGACCGGTGCCTCACTGGTCTCGGTCCGGCGGCGTCCGGCAGCCGAGGAAACCACGGACCGCGGCTTGTTCTGACCCGAGGTCTCACCGGCGGCCATGGCGGCCTCCTTGGTGATCTTGTCCTCGAGCACACTCTTGTAGGGCAGAATCTCACCCTTGTAAATCCAAACCTTCACGCCAATGCGGCCATAGGTAGTGCGAGCCTCGCGGAAGCCATAATCGATATCAGCCCGCAACGTGTGCAGCGGGACCCGACCTTCGCGATACCACTCAGTCCGAGACATCTCGGCTCCACCGAGGCGGCCCGAGCACTGGACCCGGATGCCCTTGGCGCCGGCCTTTTGGGCGTTCTGGACGGCCCGCTTCATGGCCCGGCGGAAGGCAACGCGGCCGGCCAGCTGATCGGCCACACCTTGGGCGATCAGGGCAGCCTCAAGCTCCGGCTCCTTGATCTCCTGGATGTTGAGCTGTACCTGGTGGTTACCGGTAATTTCGCTCAGGCCAGCACGCAGGCGATCGGCCTCCGATCCCTTGCGGCCGATGACGATGCCAGGGCGCGCGGTATGGACGTCGATGCGCAACTTGTTACTAGTGCGCTCAACCTCGACACGGCTGATCGCAGCATGGGGCAGATCCTCCATGATGAAGTCACGAATCTGCCAATCTTCGGCAAGATTGTCTGCGTACTCCTGCCGGTCGGCGAACCACCGCGACTTCCAGTCGGTGGTGATCCCCAGGCGGAAGCCGTACGGATTGACCTTTTGGCCCATCAGTTGGACTCCTCTTCGTCCTGCTGTTCATTGGCTTCGCTCTCAGCGCCTTCGGCTTCGACTTCGACCTCATCAGCTTCAGCTTCGGCTTCGACTTCGACCTCATCAGCTTCAGCTTCGACCTCGGCTTCGACCTCATCAGCTTCAGCTTCGACCTCGGCTTCGACCTCATCAGCTTCGATGGCTGCCTCAACAGCAGCGACCACCTGGCCTTCGTGGTCGTGGTCATGACCCTCATGGTCATGATCGGTCTCCTCAGTTGCCTCGGCCACGGCACGGCTGCGCTCGACGCGCTGGCGCCTGGCTTCAGCGGCATGAACACTGGACCCGGCACGGCCCTTGTTGGCCTCACGCTCGCGCAAGTCCTCGAGAGTGGCCTCGTCGTAACGACTCACGATGACCGTGATGTGAGAGGTGCGCTTATTAATTCGCGTGGCACGGCCCCGGGCACGAGGACGCCAGCGCTTCAGCGTCGGGCCCTCATCGGCATAGCACGCCGACACGTAGAGCTCTTCGGCCGGGATGCCATCGTTATTCTCGGCATTGGCGACAGCCGA
>JASLKB010000115.1 GCA_030747775.1 Acidimicrobiales bacterium
AACATCGTCCCGGTCATGGCGTTCATAACCTCCGGGCGGTTCATGGTCACCGTGACCACGTCTCCGGAGCGATCCACCACCAGCCCCTCGGCCCCCTCCGGACAGTTCCGTTTATCGTTCATGGGACCAACGCTAGACCCGCCGTCCGGCCGGGCTTCAGTTGGCCGACAGCAGAAAGACAGGCCCGGACCGGTCCGTCGGTAAGGTCGGTTAGTGGACCTGGATCTGACGGAGGATCAGGAAACGATCCGTGCGGTATTCGCCGCGTTTTTCGACGGCGAGACTGGGCCGGCGCGCGCTAGGGAAGCTGAACCTACGGGCTTTGATGCAGCGGCCTGGGAACGCCTGCTCGAAACCGGTGCCCCCGGCATGGGCGTACCGGAGGCCGATGGCGGAGGAGGCGCCTCACTGGCCGACCTGGCCGTGGTGGCCATCGAGGCCGGCGCTCAGATCGCCCCCCTACCGCTCGTCGACCACGGGGTGGCCGCCCGCCTCCTGTCAGGCCTACCTAATCGGAACGGCTCGGAACCCACTGTCGACGAAGGGATCTTGGCTGGAAGCACGATCGTAGGCCTGGCCATCCGACCCGCTTTGAATGGATCGGCCCGAACCGTCCCCTCCGGCGCCGTAGCCCACCGGGTAGTGGCCCTCGATGGTGACCGACTGGTCATCGACGGACCCCTGGCTGAGGTACCAGGCGCCGGAGCAGGCCACCTCGCCAACCACGGATGCCTACCGCTAGCCCACCGTGACCTCTCTGACGCCACAGTGCTGGCCACCGGGCCAGAGGCCGTCGCCGCGCACGCCCGGGCCGTCGACGAATGGCGGACCCTCACCGCTGCGACTCTCGTGGGCATGGCCCGCGAGGCCCTCGTTCTGGGCGTCGAGTACGTCCAGGAGCGCGAGCAGTTCGGCCGACCGGTGGGCAGCTTCCAAGCCGTACAGCACCTTCTGGCCGACCTCCCAGGGCTAATCGACGGTGCCCACTTGCTGGCCTCCAAAGCTGCATGGGCCGGCGATAGGGCCACGGACGGCACTACGGGTGTTCTGGACGTGGACGCCAATGACGTGACCAACTTCTCGGCGCTAGCCGCCATGGCTCTGATAGCGGCCGGTGAGGCAGCCACCCTGGCCACCGACCGGAGCCTCCACGTTCACGGCGGCTACGGCTTCAGCGAGGAGTACGACATCCAGCTGTACTACCGGCGGGCCAGAGCCCTGACGTACCTACTGGACGACCCGGCACGGGAGTGTCGCCGGCTCGCCGGGATGATCCTGGAGCCCGCCTGCTGATGGACTTCTCATTGGGTGACCGGGCCGAGGCGTTCAGGAACGAGGTACGGACCTTCCTCGGAGGGCACCTGACCGCCGACGTGGTCGAACGCATGCACGCCACCGGCACGTTCAACGACAAGGACTTCAACGCCGGCCTGGCCGAGGCTGGCCTGCTAGCCGGCGCGGTACCTGGCTACGGCGACCGCGACCCCATCGAGCTCTACGTCCTGTTCAACGAATTAGAGAAGGCGGGCGCCCCCTACGACGGGCTGGCCGTCACCATGCTGGTGGCTGGTGTCATTCACGCCGTGGGCACCGACTTCCATCGCGCCGAGGTGCTCGAGCGCCTCCTGACCGGCCGCTACAACTGCTGCCTGGGCTATAGCGAGCCCGACCACGGCTCCGACCTGGCCGGTATCGCCACCAGAGCTGTTCGCGACGGCGACGAATGGGTGATCGACGGCCAGAAGATGTGGACCACCATGGCCCACGAGGCCGACTGGGTAATCCTGCTGACTCGGACCAACCCAGACGTACCCAAGCACAAGGGCCTCACCATGTTTCTGGTGCCCATGGACCATCCGGGCATCGAAGTACGGCCTGTGCCGACCATGGCTACCGAACGCACCAACGCCACCTTCTACGACGGCGTCAGGGTGGGCGACCGTTGGCGCCTAGGGGAGGTCGACGGCGGCTGGTCGGTCATGGGTGTAGCCCTGGCCTTCGAGCGGGGCGTCATGGGTGGCACCAACCCGGCTGTTCCGCTACTACGCCATGTCAGGCAGTGGGCCGCCGAAGCGATGTCACCTGACGGCGGACGGATGCTGGACGATCCGCTGCTGCGTGAGCGGCTGGCCCGCACAGCCATGGCCAACCAGGTGTCGCAACTGCTGACCCTAAGGGCGGCATGGATCGCAGCGACCGGTGGCCTCCCGGGCCTTGAGGGTTCGATGGCCAAGTTGTACGCCACCGAGCGCTACCAGCAGGCCGTGGGCTGGTTCCAGCAGATGGCGGCCGCCGAGGGCCTGCTCTCGTTTGGTGTGGACGGCTCGGCCGCTGGCGGCTGGATCGACTACGACGGACGCCACTCACCGGTGACCACCATCTACGGCGGCACCACCGAGATCAACCGCAACAACGTGGCCGAACGGCACCTGGGGCTCCCCCGGTCCCGCTGATCCGTCCCGCCGACTCGGCGGTAAGAACGCTCAGTCCAGGAGCTGCTCCCTGAGGTCGGCGATCCGTCTGTCGCTGAAGCCGAAGCCGTCCCGGAACATCGCCTCGGTGCCACCCCAGTGGTTGTCGATGGCGTCCAGTTGTCCGGCCACCGCCGGCTCGCTGACCTTGACGAACGGGCTCATCAGTTCCATGGCGGTGGGCGTCACGAAGCCTGACGCCACCAGGCTGGCCACCCGGTCCTCAGAACCGCGGTTGCTTTCCATGTAATGGGCCACCACGGCATCGCGCTCGACCCCCAGCAGGGATAACAGTGCTGTGGCCACCCATCCGGCGCGGTCCTTGCCCGCCGAGCAGTGCCAAACCAGCGGCCAGTTCCCCGGTGCAGTGACCACGTCGAGGACCCGGGCGAACATGGCCACCCGGGGAGGGTCGGTGACCATCCTGACGGCCCCCCGGACAGCTATCTCGGCCGACCGACCGTCTGACCACACAGCGCGCATCTCAGCTTCGTCGCCTCGCATGATCATGGCCCGGATGTCAGCACCCGCCCCTGCATAGTCGGGGATAGGTAACGACCGTTCCTCCACGCCGGCCGGGACGACGTCGGTTCCGTCGGCAGCGATATCGTCCTCGGCCCGGAGGTCGACCACGGTACGGATGCCCAGAGCCTCCAGGCGGGCCCGGTCGACCTCGCTGGTGCCGGCCAGGTGACCGGAGCGCCAGAGCAGGCCACCAGCCGTTGTCCGACCATCCACGGTCGACAGACCGCCGATCCCTCGAAAGTTGGTGACGCCGTCCATCGCCGGCGCCGGGTCCTCATGAGTTCCATGCACCGGCACATGGTGGCACTTGACCTGTGAAGCCGAGTTGTCGGCCCCGCTGCCGTCAACCGGGCTCTACCATCGGGGGCATGTCCATCCTGCTGGTCGACGACCCCCGCCCCGGAGTTCGTCGCCTCACCCTGAACCGCCCCGAGAAACGGAATGCCCTGGACAACGCTCTGCGCGGCGTCCTGTTCGACACCCTGCGGGAGGCCGACTGCGACGATTCGGTGCACGTCTCGATCCTGCGAGGAGCCGGCCCGTGCTTCTCTTCGGGTTACGACCTCGGCTCGGACCTGAAGGCCAACCGACCCTCCTACACTCCGGCCGGCGACGGCGCTTGGGCCCGCCACGTCACCGAGGGATGGCTTTCCCTCTGGGACCTCGCCAAGCCGGTCATCGCCCAGGTCCACGGGTACGCGATGGCCGGCGGGTCGGAGCTGGCGGCGGCCTGCGACCTCGTCTACCTAGCCGACGACGCCACCATCTCCCATCCCGTCCTCCGGGTCGCTGGGACGCCTGATTTCGCCGTCTACCCATGGCTGGTCGGCGTGCGAAACGCCATGGAGATGGTACTGACCGGCGACGCCATGGACGCCGACGAGGCCGTCCGTACCGGCTACGCCAACCGGTCGTACCCGGTCAACAATCTCGACGATGCCGTACTGGCGGTAGCCGAGCGCATCGCCGGCGTGCCCCACGAGTTGCTGCAACTCAACAAGCGTTGGGTGTACCGGGCCATGGAAGCCATGGGCGCCCGCACGGCCATCCGGGCTGCAGCCGATCTGGGCTCCATCGCCTCGCACGTCCCGTCCATACAGGAAAACATGGCCGACCTCCGGAGTCGAATCAGGGACGCAGCCTCCGAAGGCTGACCCAGTTCAGGTTCGATTCAAGCTCGGGCAGCGGCCCGTGCATCCTTCTTGGTGAGGCGGGCCTCGAAAGCCTCGGCCTGGGAGATGAGGGCCTCAGGGATGGCCAGGATCTTCTCCTGAATCTCGGCTGCCCGGGCGTCGAGGCCTTCAAGAGCGTCGATCCTCCAGTGGCGGAGCAGTGGCTGGACCACCTGCTCGGCGTGGATCCGTAGGTTGTAGATCCCCGCCCGAGCGATGGACACGGCCCGCCGATTGAAGTTCGGGATCCCGGTTCCGGGCATACGGAAGTCCAGCAGCACCCGGTGGATGGCCTCTAGAACCTTGGTAGGCGCCTGCTTCAACATCGCCGTGGTGACGCCTCGGTAGAACATGAAGTGGTGGTTCTCGTCGACGGCGACCCGAGTCATGACCTCGTGGGCAATTTCGCAGTCGGCCTTAACACCAGCGTTGCGATGGCTGATCCGGGTAGCCAGCTCCTGAGCAGATGTGTAGGCAAATACTTCGACCGGGCATGGCGAGTCGTAGCGCCAACCCTTGGTCATCGTGGCCAACCGTTCGTCCTCCAACAAGGTGGGATCGCAGTTCCGGGTCGCCAGGAGGTAGTTGCGAATGGCGATCGAGTGCTGCCCCTCCTCGGCTGTCCACAGACGGGACCACTCGGCCATGGGCGAGTCCTCAGCGAACGAACCGTTGATCTTGGCGTGGTAGTAGGGCAGGTTGTCCTCGGTCAGCAGGTTCAACTGCAGCGCGGTGCGAACCTCCGGCGACAGGGTGGCCTGGGATTCGTTCCAAGGTTCGTCACGGAAACTTCGACCCAACTCCCACGGCACCACGTCATGGGCGTACCAGTGCTGACGCCGATCCCGGTGCTCGCCCATGAGACGTGCAATCTCCGGCTCGACGCTGACTACCAACTCAACCGACTCGGTGAGGGCGGACATGGAACTCCAGTCAGAGACAGGGCCGGCTGATGACCGGTTACCGGAAGACTACGGCGCCCACCGACCCGTTCAGACAGCAACCTCGACTCAGACAGCAACCTCGACGTCGTCGTAGGTCTTGTTCCGACGGAACTCGAGGAGGATCTTCTTGGACGTCACCGCCATGATCGCCCCGGCGAACATGGTCAGGAACGCTCCAGCACCCGTCACCACGTTCAGGTCTGAGACACGGGCCAGGCTGGCTACCCAGACGATGCCGATGAGTGCGAGGCCTCCGCCGGCGGCTGCTACCGCCGCACTCCACCTCCATCTTCGATTCTCATCCAGCCCCAGGAGACCTGAGGCGGGCAGGGTGAGCAGGGCGCCGATGGCCGCCACTCCGATGGCCAGCTTCGAAAGTCCGACGCCCTGATCGGTGAAGCCGTCGGTGATCACCTTGGCTTGGCGACGGTACTTATTTCGCAGCGAGGTGATCTTGCTGGTGTTGGTGGCCGCCAAGGCCGGATTCTCCTCGGCCTGCTGACGCAGGTTTTCCATCTCGTCGACGATCTCCTGCGGGAGGTCACCGGCCACCCGCTCATCAAACGTCCAGCCGGAGTAGCCACCCACGATCACCAGGATCAGGGCGAGGATGCCGGTCCCCATCCGTCCCCAAGCCACCACTCGCTCCAGCGGCCGGAAGGCCGAGTATGGAGCGGTCTGGAGGGCCAGCAGCGCACCGACCAGCATGACTGCACTGGCCACGATGGCCACTGTCACTCCACTCCCATGGGTGTAGGTGTCCACGTCCCGATGCGGTGATGCCACCCGGTAGGTGACGGAGGCCATCAACATGCAAGCCGAGGTGATGACCATGGCGTCGGCCCCGAACCAACGGGAACCCGAACGAATTGCACTCGCGATCAGCAGTCCGATGCCGATCGCGGCCAGGATCTGGGTGTCGAGGAACAAGGCCGAATCACCGCTGCCGATACTGCCGATTATCACCCAGCGCACGATGACGCCAACCACGACGGCCAAGATCAGCGAGGTCCGCTGGTCGCGCTTCTGGCCGACAAGCCGGTAGGCGAGCGCCGCGGTGGCCAGGGCAACCACGTCCTTCACATCCAACAGCGAGGTGACCGGGGCGACACTCAGGCCCACCAGAGCGACCACCGCACCAGCCCCCAAGGTGTTCCACGTCTCTCTGGTGGCGTCCAACATGCTGGTCCGAGCCAGGGCGGCCACAATGAGACCCAGCAAGACGGCTACGGCTATGGCCAGCAACTCGCCGTCCGTGCCTAACGGGGATTGGAAATAGTGGCCCAAGATGCCGATGGTGAATGCCCAGATACCAACGGTCCGCCAACGTACCGGGACCGCTACTTTGGCCAGGCCGAGAACCAGTCCGACGACGGCCGAGATGGTCAGGACCTCGATGACGACCGCCCAGACGGCCTGCACCTCGTGGCCTTCAAGGTTCGCCAGAGTGGTGTAGCCGTCGAACTGTCCGAGAATCGGATAGGCGTAGATGCCGGCAAATGCACCCACTGCGGCAGCCACGATGCCACCGGGACCCCGGAGGCGACCGATGCCCCCAGTCCAGGTCAGGCACGACGCCGCAGCCATGACGGCAAAGAAGCCCATGAACAGGA
>JASLKB010000116.1 GCA_030747775.1 Acidimicrobiales bacterium
CCCAAAGGCATCATGCACACCACTGGCGGCTATCTCACCCAGGTGGCCTACACCCACAGGTACGTGTTCGATGTGCGCCCTGAGGACGACGTCTACTGGTGTGCGGCCGACATCGGCTGGGTGACCGGACACAGCTACATCGTCTATGGGCCTTTGGCTAACGGCTGCACGTCGGTGATGTACGAGGGCACGCCCGACACGCCGCGCCCCGAGTTCCGGTCCGGCGACCGGAACTCGTGGCCCCGCGATCGCTTGTGGGACATCGTCGAGCGGTACGGCGTTACTCAGCTGTACACGGCGCCCACGGCCATCCGCACGTTCATGAAGTGGGGGACGACTGAGCCGTCGTCCCACGACCTGTCCTCATTGCGGGTCCTCGGCACGGTCGGCGAGCCCATAAACCCCGAGGCCTGGATGTGGTACCACACCAACATTGGCGGAGAGTCCTGTCCCATCGTGGACACTTGGTGGCAGACCGAGACCGGCGGCCACATGATCTCCCCGATGCCTGGGGTCACTACGACCAAACCGGGGTCGGCCTGTCAAACCATCCCGGGGGTGTTTGCCGAACTGGTGGACGACGACGGAAACCCGGTGTCTCAGGGCGGTGGCTACCTAACCATCACCCGTCCCTGGCCGTCGATGCTCCGAGGCATCTGGGGCGATCCCGACAGGTACGTCGACACCTATTGGTCACGATTTGAGGGCCGCTACTTCGCTGGTGACGGGGCCAAGTTGGACGAGGACGGCTACCTGTGGCTGTTGGGCCGCGTTGACGACGTAATGAACGTGTCTGGTCACCGCATCTCGACCACAGAGGTGGAGTCGGCGCTGGTTGACCACCCGGCGGTGGCCGAGGCGGCCGTGGTCGGAGCCACCGACGAGACGACCGGCCAAGCCATCGTCGGATATGTCATCCTGAGGGGCACACACGTCGCGTCGTCTGAGCTGGGTGAGGAGATTCGGGGTCACGTGGCTATCAAGCTGGGCCCCATAGCCCGACCGAAGGTCGTCGTGCTAGTGCCCGATCTGCCCAAGACTCGGAGCGGCAAGATTATGAGGCGCTTGCTTCGTGACGTGGCCGAGGGTCGGGACCTGGGCGACACAACCACCCTTGCCGACTCGGGCGTGGTCGACGAGATCAGGACCCGTGCGACCGAGTCCCCCCAGGAGGACTGAGCCACGGCGTCGGTCCGATTCCTCCCCCCCGGCTCGTCTGGGAGTCCGCCCGCCGGGCCGGTCATAGTCATCGATGTTGACGGGGTGCTCTCGGACGCCTCCGGTCGACAGCACCTGCTGGGTGTCGAGCCTCGTCGGTGGGCGGACTTCTTCGAGGCATCGGTGGACGACCCGGCCATCCCCGACGGGATCGGCCTAGCTCGGGCCCTTGTCGGGATCGCTGACGACCCGGGGGCTAGTGGCGCCCGACCGACCGTGCTGCTGACCGCCCGGCCAGCCCGTCTGGTCGAGACCACTATGGCGTGGATGGCTCGCAACGGTGTGGCTTGGGACCTGTTGGTAATGCGGGTCGACGATGATCATCGCGCTTCGCCGGACGTGAAACGGGAGGCGTTGGCCGACCTTCGGGCCACGGGACACGAGCCAGCCCTCGCCGTCGATGACGACCCCCGCAACGCCGAGATGTACTGGGGTGAGGGCGTGCCGGTGGTTTACGTCCATTCGGGCTACTACGAACAATGAGGCCCGTTTCGCTAGCACGCGTTCCGGCCCACCCGGGCTGCCTCTACGATGGACCACCCCGATCAAACCCGGAGTTACCGTGCTGAACACTGCCAAGACCTTCGCCCTGCTGGCCCTCCTGGGCGGCTTATTCATCGTGGTGGGTGGCGCCATCGGCGGGAGCGGCGGCATGACCTTCGGCCTGATTCTGGGTCTGGTCATGGTCGGCGGCTCTTACTGGTTCAGCGACCGGATCGCTATCCGCTCGGCCCGGGCCGTGCCGGCCGACGAGACGACCCACCCTGAGTTCCACCGCATCATGCGGGAACTCAGCATGGCGGCCGAGATGCCTATGCCGAAGCTCTATATCTCGCCCAACCCGCAGCCCAACGCCTTCGCCACGGGCCGTAATCCGGACCATGCCGCCGTGGCAGTGACCGAGGGGTTGCTGGCCCACATGGACTGGAGCGAGGTGCGCGGCGTACTGGCCCATGAGCTGATGCACGTCCGCAACCGCGACATCCTGATCGGCTCGGTGGCCGCCACCGTCGGCATGGCCATAACGATGATCGCCCGGATGGCCATGTTCGCCGCCATGTTCGGCGGTGGTCGCGGCCGGGACCGCAACCCGATCGGCGAGATCGCCTTCGCCATCCTGGCTCCGGTAGCGGCCATGCTCATCCAGGCCGCTATCAGTCGCAGCCGGGAGTTCCAGGCCGATGCCTCGGCGGCTCGCCTCATCGGCGACGGCGAGCCGCTAGCCCGGGCTTTGGAGAAGCTGGAGGTGGCCTCAGGGCGAATCCCATCGGGAGTCGACCCCAACCAGGCGTCCAGTTACATCATCGATCCGCTCAAGGCCCAGGCCCGTGGTGGATCACGGGGTGGGGGCTCGAAACTGTTCTCCACCCACCCCCCAACAGCCGAGCGCATCGCCCGATTGCGGGGCGGCGACTGGACCACCGGTCCCATTTCCTGATCCTTTTCCGGATCGGACCGCATTGGCGTCCCGATCTGCAGGAAGGTCAGTCGCGGAAATTCTCGAACTGTAGGGGGATGCCGAGGTCGGCCTCCTTCAGCGCGGCGATGATCTCCTGGAGGATGTCGCGCTTCTTGCCGGTCACCCGGACCTGGTCGCCCTGAGTCTGCGACTGGACGCCCTTGAGGCCGAGGTCCTTGATGGCCTTGTTCACGGCCCTGGCCTTGTCGGAGTCGATGCCGGCCTGGAGCCTGGCCATCTGACGGGATCGGGCACCGCTGGCCGCCTCGACTTCGCCCCAGTCCAGGGACTTCAGCGACACTTTGCGACGGACCAGCTTTTCCTCCAGGACCACCACCAGGGCTGCCAGCCGGTCCTCGGTGGATGACTCCAACTTGATGGTGTCCTCTTGGAGTTCGACGACAGAATCGGTTCCCTTGAAGTCGAAGCGGGTGTGCACTTCGCGGGAGGCTTGGTCCACGGCGTTGCGGACCTCTTGGAGGTTGATCTGGGATACGACATCGAAGCTCGGCATGGCGCGCAGGCTAGCCAGCATCCGCCGTCGCGGACCGTCCCGGGGGTCGGTATCCTCCGGTGCTCGGAGGGTCGGTGCCCGAGTGGCCAAAGGGAACGGGCTGTAAACCCGTCGGCATTGCCTTCGGAGGTTCAAATCCTCCCCGGCCCACCAGTCGTCGTCTACCGCGACGGTGTGAGAACGGTTGACGGGTCCGCTACGGCGGGCCCGTCAACCGTTTTGATCGGTGGGTTCGGGTCCTGAACTGATCTGGCTTGTCAGGTGCGCTGGTCGTCGAATACGACCTGCATGACGGTCACGTCCACCCACCGGTTGAACTTACGGCCCACCTGGCGTTCGATCCCCACCACCGAAAAGCCGTGTTTGGCATGTAGTGCCGTGCTGGCCTCGTTGCCGCCTCCGATCCGGGCGACCACCGAGTGGAAGCCGCTGGTTCGGGCCACCTCCAGAAGGTCACCCAGGAGTTGGTCGGCGATACCGCGCCCTCTATGTTCGTCGGCGACGTAGATGGAGTTCTCGACCGTGCCTCGGTAGGCGGCCCGCTCCTTGTAGGGCGAGAGCGAGGCAAACCCCATCACCGACGACCCGTCGGATGCTGGGTCGACGGCAACCAGGACGCTGAAGGCTCCCGATCGCTCCGCCATCCAGGCCCGGTGAGCTTCGGTGGTGCGTTCCACAAGGTCAAACGTGGATGTCGAGGTCCGGACCTCGTTGTTGTAGATAGCCCGGATCCTCTCGGCATCGTCGGGCCGAGCCAGCCGGATCTCCATAACTGCTGACGGTACCCCTTGACGGGGCTCTCCGGAGGGCCCCGTGACGTCGACCTCGTTGTGGTGGGAATACCCCGATCGCGTGGCATCCTTGTGCCCGGCCATCGTGAGGTGACCAGGCTCCCTTAGCTCAGTCGGCAGAGCGTCTCCATGGTAAGGAGAAGGTCGACAGTTCGATTCTGTCAGGGAGCTCGCTGGCGACGTAGCTCAGCTGGTGAGAGCGCTCGACTCATAATCGAGAGGTCGACAGTTCGAATCTGTCCGTCGCTACAAGCATCGGTTCGGGTCAGCCGCCGATGACGATACATGTCCGCTTCGGCGGATTACCGAGGGAATGAGGCCGAGATGGCGTCCGATAAACGAGTGCAGGTCACCCTGGAGTGCCAGGAGTGCAAGCGCCGGAACTACATCACCACGAAGTCCAAGGTGAACAGTCGCGAGCGCATCGAGCTTAAGAAGTTCTGTCGTTGGTGTCGCAACCACGTGGACCACAAGGAGACCCGCTGACCGCGGTTCGTCCCTTGGCGGACTGTCGAACCGATCGTCCGGGCCTTGGGTTCCCCTCTGCGGGACGTCCGGGCACCGCTGGTAGCCTCGGCGCGTACCGCCCCCCGATTCCGACCTCGGGTCGGAGGTCGGGACACAGGGCAGTGGCTCAATTGGTAGAGCACCGGTCTCCAAAACCGGCGGTTGGGGGTTCGAGTCCCTCCTGCCCTGCAAGATCGGTCCGACCTGGACCGTTCCCAAACACAGCCACTGGAAACCCAGCCACCGGATCCCTGCGAGGACGTCCCCCATGTCGATGAACCGCGAACAGAAGCGCATGATGCAGCGCCAGGGCGAGGTTGACGCCGATGGCGAGCCGATTCGTCAGCGCCGTCAGCAGCAGAACCGGCCGGCTGAGGAGCGTGCCGGCTTCACCCAGTTCGTCCGCGAGGTGCGGGCCGAACTGCGGAAGGTGGCCTGGCCGTCCCGTTCTGAGACCGGCAACTACACCGTCGTTGTCATCATCACCATCTTGGCCATCACGGCCATCGTGGCTGGTCTCGACTGGGTGTTCTCCCAGTCCGTCCTCGAACTGTTCGACGTCTAATGTCCAGCACCGGAGATTCCATCGTGAATGCCGATTCGGCCGACAACCTTCCCGACGACATGACTCTGAACGACGGGGATGTCAGCGAGGACGCCCCCGTGGTCGCCACCGACCTACTGCCCACTGGGACATTGGTTCTGGATCCATCCGATGACGGTCCCGAGGCCGCGTCTGAGGCTGCTGGTTCTGCCAATGAGCCGGGAGAAGAGCCCGTCGCCGATGAGCCCACTGAGGTCCCTGTCGCCGAGGAATCCACCGAGGAGCCTGCTACTGAGGAGCCTGTTGCCGAGGTGGTGGACGAGGATGCCCTGCTGCAGGGTGTCCCGGGTTGGGAAAAGGAGGAGGAGCCCGCGCCCGTCAAGGAAAGCGCATACGACCGGCGCGGCAATTGGTACGTAGTCCACACCCAGTCGGGCTATGAGAAGAAGGTCCGTCAGAACCTCGAGGCCCGGACGACCTCGATGAATCTGGAGGATCGGATCCTCGAGGTCGAGATCCCGATGGAGGACGTCGACGAGTTCCGCAACGGTAAGAAGGTCACTGTTTCGAAGAAGGTGTTCCCGGGCTATCTGTTGGTGCGCTGCTACCTCGATGACGAGGCATGGGCGGTTATCCGCGACACGCCGGGCATCGTGAACTTCGTGGGTGCGGGCGGCAAGCCGTCACGCCTCAGCCGTAAGGAGGTCGAGACCTTCTTGCCCGTGGCCGACGAATCCGAGGCTGTGGTGCCTAAGCGCTCCAAGGCCCGGTTCGGCTTCGGCGTCGGCGAGACCGTCCGCGTCAAGGAGGGGCCTTTCGCCGACTTCTCTGGAGCCATCCAGGAGATCAACGAGGACCAACTCAAGGTCAAGGTGCTAGTCAACATCTTTGGCCGGGAGACCCCGGTTGAGCTCGAGTTCGCCCAGGTGGCCCAGCTCTGACCCCGCGCCCTGTTGGGTTGCTGGCGACTGCGTGACCCCTAGCACGTAACACCTGTCGGGGTACAGGTTGCCGATCGACCGGCACGGCACCAGACTTGATCGTTCCCCCGATCGGCTTCAACGGCCGATGACTGGAAACCGGAGGCGTTCCGTCACCCGTTCCGGTGGAAATACCGACATCCCGATTACGAACAGAGATTCCGAGACATGGCGAAGAAGAAGATCGCAGCGGTCGTCAAGATCCAGATTCCGGCCGGCCAGGCGTCGCCTGCCCCGCCGGTGGGTACGGCACTGGGCCCGCACGGCGTTGCCATCATGGACTTCTGCAAGGAGTACAACGCCAAGACTGAGGACAAGCGCGGCCAGATCATCCCTGTGGAGATCTCAATCTACGAGGATCGGTCTTTTACGTTCATCACCAAGACACCGCCGACCTCTTTCCTGATCCGTCAAGCTGCTGGGCTCGACAAGGCGTCGGAGAATCCGGGACGTGAAGAGGCCGGTTCGATCACCTGGGCCCAGGTGACCGAAATCGCCGAGTCCAAGATGCCCGACCTCAACGCCAACGACATCGAGGGAGCCAAGCTCCAGGTCGCGGGTACCGCCCGCAGTATGGGCATCGTCGTCAGCTGACCTGCGTCAGCCGATGTGAAGGCCACGGGTCTCGTCTTCGGGACCAGATGACAACCGAGATCGAGGGTCGCCGCAACAGCGGTTCC
>JASLKB010000117.1 GCA_030747775.1 Acidimicrobiales bacterium
GCCTCCGTTCCTCGCCGAGGTCCGACCCGAGGTCGTGGTGGTCCAGACCGGCACCTGGGACGTCAACGACGTCTGGGACGGAGACAACCGCATCCCCGTACCTGAGGATCCGGACTGGGAGGAATCGTTCGCCTTTCTCGTCCGTATGGCGGTCAACGTGCTCAGCGACGATGGCGCACACGTCTACTGGCTAACCATGCTTCCGATGCCGTTGTCTGAGCGGCCCGGGCGATTGAACCGCTTGCTGCGAGACATAGCTACGACCGATGACCGCATGACCGTGGTCGACCTGACCCCCGACTTCACTGACGTCGAAGGGCATTACATCAGCCACATCGATCGAAACGGCGTCGGGTGGCCGATCAGGAAGGTTGACGGAGTCCACCTATGCCGGGAGGGCGCCGAATTGGTCGGCAGCATTGTCGCTGAGACGATCCTCTCCGATGCAGGGCTGTCACCCGTGTCGGGCTGGGAGGACGGGGCATGGCGATCCGACGCCCGTTATGACGTGGATCCGTGCGACAACCCTGCCCCAGTCGGTGATCCGCCCTGAACAAACGTGTTTCCTCAAGTCCATAGGGTTGTCGACCTGAACTGGAACGGGCACCTGCCTCAATCGCCCGTCAAGCTCCCTGACCAGTGAGGCCGAGGGCCTCCCGCAGGAATGCCAACTGAAGCAGAAGTAGGTTCTCGGCCACCTCGACCTGGGGCGTCATGTGGGTCACCCCGGACATAGGAAGCACCTGATGGGGCCGACCGGCCTCCAACATGGCCCGCGAGAGGGCCAGGGTGTGGGCGACCACCACGTTGTCGTCGGCCAAGCCATGGACCAGCAGGAGCGGCCGTTCAGGGTGCCCGGTAGCCCACCCATCAGGGTCGCATAGCCCGCTCCGAAGATAATTTTCCGGCTCGGAGACGGGGTGACCCAGGTAGCGCTCCGTGTAGTAGGTGTCGTAGAGCATCCAGTCGGTCACCGGGGCGCCGGCCACCGCTGCATGGAAAATGTCGGGCCGGCGGAGCACGGCCAGGGCAGAAAGAAAACCACCGAAGGACCAGCCTCGCATCGCCACCCGGGACAGGTCGAGGCGGTCGTCGCTAGCCGCCAGGGCGGTCAGGGCCTCCACCTGGTCGTCCAGCACAGGACCGGCCAGGTCGCCTCGGACCGCCCGGTCCCATGTCGGGCCACGGCCCGGCGTCCCTCGGCCGTCGGCCACCACCACGGCGAAACCCCGGTCAGCGAACCACTGCG
Organism: Acidimicrobiales bacterium; assembly: GCA_030747775.1. GTDB lineage: Bacteria > Actinomycetota > Acidimicrobiia > Acidimicrobiales > MedAcidi-G1 > UBA9410. The sequence goes on from JASLKB010000117.1 coordinate 1,250, forward strand.
AGGTGAGGAACTGACCACGGTTCCGTTGGACCCGCTGGCTCTGAGGTCCGCCGTAGGGGTCCAGCAGCACCGGGAGCGGTGACCCGTCGTGGTCGGTGGGTAGCACCACGGCCGAGCGGAGTTGGCGCTCGCCCACCACGTGGAAGGTCGGCCGGGGGCGGACCAATGGATCCTCTGTGTAGTTGACCAGTTCCTGGCCCCCTGGGAGGACGGTGACCGACGAACCGTTGAGGTCGGCCACCGACACCACAGTGACGCCACCACCGACCACCGCCGAGCGCACACCTCCCCCGGCCGACACCATTTCCCAGAAACCTGCCTTCTTCGGCCCCACGTCATCGATGGAGATCCGCACGACGTCGATGTCCACCGGATCGTTCCACGCCTGCACCACCGCTGAGTAACCGTCGCCATTGGGCTCCACCCCCAGAATCGATCGCACCTGCAGCCCATCCGGAGACAGCGGCACACCATCGCACAGCAGGCGGTAGGCACCTTCCCGGGGCTCCACCGTGAGGAGTCTCCCGCCAATCTGCCGGGGCGAGCCACCGATTAGGTCCACCCAACACTCGTCGGTCATCTGGTGGCGTTCGATGACCCCTCCCGTAGAGGGGTCCATCTTCAGGATGGCCAACGTGCGGTGGTCCCGAGTCTGGACCACCAGCATCGGCCAACCGTCGGTCGGCCACTGCACGTCGGCAAGGTATTCGTACGTGCCGTCGTCGGACCAGTCCACTGTGACGGCCAGGGCATCCGGGTCGTCGGCCCACGGGTCCACGAGCGACAGGCCCACAGTGGCATTGGTCGTCCCCACCACCGGGTAGCGGGTCGAGCGGGGCGGCACCCCGGGACTAACCGGCGAGGAGATCCACCACTCGGCGACCGGCGCTGTGTCCACCCGGCACACCAGCATCCGCCGGCCGTCCGGTGCCCACCAATGCCCGCGGTTGCGGCCCATCTCCTCGGCGGCCAGGAAGTCCGCCGACCCCCAGGAGACCGTAGGAGCGGTCCCGCCGATGACTCGTCGATCTCCTCCCGATCCGGTCACTCGAAGGCTTCGACCGGATACGTAGGCCACCTCGGTCCCGTCGGGGCTCAGGCGCGGGTCGAAGGCATCGCCGCTAGACGGGACCTCAACGACCCGGTCCGCTCCGTCGGACCCCGCCACCTCCACGAGGTGAACCCGGCCGTCCAGCACGAAGCACACCCGGGACAAGTCGGACAAGGCGTCGTAGGCGACGATCCCCGCGCCGGACTCCCGGACCCGTTCCCGTCGAGCCAGCTCGGCGGCCGGAACGACCTGCTGTGACCCATCGGAGTCGAAACCGGCAAGTAGCGCCTCCGGATCGGCGACCAGTCGTTCAAGGCCAGTCTCGATATCGAGACACCACAACGCGTTGACCGGATCATCTCCAGAGGCCGACCGGAGGAACAGCACCCGAGATCCGTCGTCGGCCACCCGGACGTCCCGTGGTGCACCGCAGGTGAACCGTCGGGTCCGGGCGTGCTGGCGGGGGAAACTCTCAGAGGGTTCGATCACGTACGAACACTAGGGGTGTCACCACACGCGCCTTGGCGTCCACCGATCTCCACTGGGACGATCTCCACCATGCAACTCGGCCTCAGCCTCGGATACTGGGGGGCGCGGCCCCCAACTGACCTCGTCGAACTAGTGCAAGCCGCTGAAGGACTCGGCTACGACGCCGTCTGGTCTGCCGAGTCGTGGGGCAGCGATGCCTTTTCCCCTCTGGTCTGGCTAGCCGCCCACACCGAAAGGATCCGCTTGGGCACTGGCATCGTCCAGATATCGGCCCGCACCCCCACTGCCACCGCCATGCACGCCGTCACCCTCGACCATTTGTCGAGAGGCCGGCTGATTCTGGGCCTCGGCGTGTCTGGCCCACAGGTGGTCGAGGGCTGGTACGGCCAACCCTCCCAACGGCCCCTGGCCCGCACCAGGGAGTACGTCGAGATTCTGCGACGGGCCTTCCAGCGCGATGAGCACCTGGCCTTCGACGGTGAGTTCCACCAGCACCCCTACACCGGAGAGGGCTCCACCGGGCTGGGTAAGCCCCTGAAGGTCATGGTGCACCCCCTGCGGTCCGACATCCCGATCTTCATCGGTGCCGAGGGCCCAAAAAACGTGACCCAGACCGCCGCCATTGCCGATGGTTGGCTACCGCTGTACTACTCGCCCTATCGAACCGAGGTGTATGCCGACCAGTTGGCCGGTGCCCCACCGGACTTCGAAGTGGCGCTCAACGTCGCCGTCACGATCACCCCCGACGACCGGCCAGAGACCATCGCCGAGGCTCTGGCCCCGGTCAAGGGCATGCTCGGCTTTTACGTGGGGGGCATGGGAGCCAAGGGTCAGAACTTCCATACGAAGCTGATGGCCCGTATGGGTTTCGCGGAGGAGGCCGACAGCATCCAGGATCTGTTTCTGGAGGGACGACGCGACGAAGCCACCGCCGCGGTGCCCAATCAATTTGCCGACGAGATCTCACTGGTGGGCACCCCGGCCCGCATTCAGGACCGCCTGGCTGCCTTTGCCGACAGCCCGGTGACCATGCTCAACGTGGCTCCCCGGTCACAAGATCATCTGGCCCGGGTGGCCGAGATTCTTCTCGGCTGAGCGTCTTTCCAAAGCCGTTACCTGGTGTAGGTTCCGCGCCGTGTCGACAGGCCGAGGGGTCACCATCCGTGCGGCGGTGAGCCGAGGCGTCGGCCTACCACCAAGCATCGAAACGCTTACCCTCGACGCCCCGGGGCCCGACGAAGTCCGTATCCGAGTCGAAGCGTGCGCTGTCTGCCACTCGGACCTGAGTTACCTCGACGGCACCTGGGCGACGGAGTTCCCCTTGGTCCTCGGCCATGAGGCCGCCGGCTACGTGGTCGAACTGGGGAATCCTGTGGCCGATTCCGAGGGCGCCTCCGAGCCGGGCCTTGCCGTGGGCGACCCGGTGGTGGTGACCCTGGTTCGGACCTGCGGGGAGTGTCGGGCCTGCCAACGCGGCCACGACGTGGCCTGTACTGGGGACTTCCCCATCGCATCGAAGAGCCCGCTCGTCGCCGCCGATGGCGACCGTATCCCCCAGGGCCTCAACGTCGGGGCCTTTGCCGAACAGGTGGTGGTCCACCGCTCGCAGGTGGTCCGCCTACCCGACGACATCGAACCCTTGGCCGCCTGCCTGCTGGGGTGCGGCGTCCTGACCGGGGCTGGAGCGGTAACCAACACGGCCCGGGTGACCGCCGGCGACTCCGTCGTGGTGGTCGGCTGCGGCGGTGTCGGGATCGGTGCCGTTCAGGCGGCCCGGATCGCCGGTGCCAACCCGATCGTGGCCGTCGACCCGACACCCGACAAGCGCGAGTCGGCACGAGGATTCGGTGCCACCCACGTCGTGGACCCCGTCCACGATGACCTCTCCGCGACCATCACAGCGGCAACCGGCGGACCGCTGGCCGACCACCTCCTGATCACCACCGGCTCACCGGCGGCTCTGGACGGCGCCATCGAACTGTTGGCCCCCATGGGTCAGCTCATTATCGTCGGCATGGCTGCCGACGACGTGACCATCGAGGTAGCTCCCAGCTGGCTGGCCGCCGCCAACAAGTCGATCCTGGGCTCCAAGATGGGCACCATCCGCGTCGCCCAGGACGTACCTGCCCTTATCGAGCACCATCGTGCAGGGCGTCTCGACCTCGAGGGCATGGTGTCGAGCACCCACGCCCTCGAGGACATAGCCGAGGCCTTCGAGGAAGTGTGGCGGGGCGACGTCCTCCGCACTGTGGTACTCCCCAACGTGACAGCCACCCAGGAACAGGAGGCTCCGGTCCCATGCTGATCAGCGACGTGACCACCTTTGTGGTCGGCAACCCACCGCCCCGACACGGTGGTCGCTACTTCATCTTCGTAAAGTTGACCACCGACGATGGGATCGATGGCATCGGTGAGGCCTACGTGGCCACCGTCGGTCCCCACGTGGTAGCCGACATGATTGTCGACGTAGCCGAACGCCACCTAGTGGGCCGCCGCCCATTCGACATCGAGTTGTTCTGGCGACGCTCCTACGGCGGTGGCTACTCGCTGCGACCCGACCCGACCCTGTGCGGTGTCATCAGCGCCCTGGAGATGGCGTGCTGGGACATCATTGGCAAGGCCACAGGGAGCCCCGTGTACGACCTACTAGGAGGCCGGGTCCACGAGGGCCTGCGCTCCTATACCTACCTGTACCCGGAGAATGGCGACGCCTACGGCCCAGTCGCCGGGGAACCCGATCGACCGGACCTCTACACCGACCCCGACCTAGCCGCCGAGATGGCACTCCGGGCCGTCGAAATGGGTTTCACAGCCGTCAAGTTCGACCCGGCCGGCCCCTACACGGTGTTTGACGGTCGCCAGCCGTCTCTTGAACGTCTTGACTTGTCGGAGCGCTATACGCGGGCCATCCGGGAAGCCGTCGGCGACCGGGCCGATCTTCTGTTCGGCACCCACGGCCAGTTCACTCCTTCGGGGGCCCTACGCCTGGCCCGCCGACTGGAGGCCTACGACCCGCTGTGGTTCGAGGAACCCGTCCCACCCGACGACCTCGAGGGCATGGCCCGGGTGGCCGCAGGGACCACCATCCCAGTGGCCACCGGCGAGCGCCTGACCACGGTGTCGGAGTTCGCCGCCGTCCTGCGAGCGGGGGCAGCGTCGATCCTGCAACCAGACCTGGGACGCAGCGGCGGGATCCTGCAGGGCAAGAAGATCGCCACCTTGGGCGAGGTCCATCAGGCCGTTCTGGCCCCTCACTGTTATTGCGGCCCGGTAGTCGCGGCAGCCAACATCGCCCTGGCGGCCTGCAGCCCCAACTTCCTAATCCTGGAGTCGATCGACCGGTGGGACGGCTTCCACGCTGACCTACTGGAGACTCCCATCCGGTGGGAGGATGGCATGGTCATCCCCTCGACCGAGCCGGGCCTCGGCGTGGTGCTTGACGAGAAGGTCGCCCTAGCCCACCCCTACGACGGTGACGAGTTACACCTGGAAGCCGGAGGCGAACCCATGCCCGTTGCCGAGGGGCTGACCCCTGATGGACTGGCCGCCAAGTGACTGAGGCCCGCCGGGGTCAGCGCAGCAATCGACCCAAGGTTCGGGACATCGTTGGAGAACAGCCGCCGTGGAAGCAGCCCCGGATGCGGTTCGAACCACTTAGGGGCGTGTCCGACGACGAGCTGGAAGCCATCCACCTGGCCTCGTTGCGCGTGCTGTCCGAAACTGGCATCGACTTCCTGGACGACACCTCCCGGCAACAGTTGGCTGACGTCGGCTGCGCCGTGGACGGCGATCGGGTCCGCTTCGACCCCGAGTTGGTCCAACAACTAGTGGCCACCGCACCAGCCGAGTTCACCCTGCACGCTCCGAACCCTGAACGCGACCTCCATATCGG
>JASLKB010000118.1 GCA_030747775.1 Acidimicrobiales bacterium
AGAAAAACGCTCACCGGATCGTCGTCGACCACTGTGACGGAGTGCTGGCCGAACCAGTCGACCGGCCACCAACCTTCCAAGCCGGGCCCGATCGCCGCCCAAGTCGGTGACTACCGTTGCCGCGGTGCCCATTCACCCAGGCCTACTCTTGTTTGCAGCCCTCCTTCTCACAACCTTGAACGGCTGCACCACGAATCCGGCCGATGAGGGAACGGCTCTGGAGACCCGCCTCTCCATCGGGACCTGTCCCGGCGAACCGGTCCCCTCCGAACTGACCGTCACCTGCCACCGGGTCGAGGTGGAGAACGCGTCAATCTCGGTGGCCCTACTGCACGCCCCCAACCCCACCGGAAAACCTGTTCTGTTCCTGCACGGTGGTCCGGGCGGCCGTGCCGTGGCCGACCGCTACCGGTGGCTAACCCCCCGCTCCAAGCTCCTCGCCACGCACGACGTGGTGTTGGTGGACCAACGAGGAGGAGGTGACTCCACCCCATCAATGGACTGCCCGGAGATGAGCCGGCCGGACGCTGGAGAAGCCGCACTGGCCGGAGACCGTGCATGCCGGGATCGACTGATCAAAGGCGGGATCGACCCCTCGTCGGTCAATGTGGAGCAGATCACCATCGACCTAATAGCTGTCCGGCAGGCATTGGGCATTGACCGTTGGCACCTCCATGGTGTGTCCTTCGGTAGCCGGGTGGCTCTTGAACTCATGCGCCATGACGAGTCGGCGATCGTCTCGGTGGTCCTGGACTCGGTTGTCTCGCCCGATGCCGACGAGGCGGTCGACCTCCCACAAGGCATCCTCGCTGCCCTCCTCACCCTGGAGGGCCAATGTACCGGCGACGGATCCTGCCCGTCGGGGGTGGTTGAGCCACTCCGGGGAATCCTGAGTCATCTGAAAGGACACCCAGTGGTCGTCCAGGTAGACGACCGGTCATTCACAATTGACGACACCGCATTTCTGGCAGCCGGAGTCGATGCTCTCGGCCGTCCCGACGGCCCGGCACTGCTCCCCAAGGCACTGGAGATGGCCGCCACCGATCGCCTAGCCGAGGCCATGGCGATCCTCATCTCCGCTAAGACCACCATCGTCGATAGCACACGAAGCGCCGTTTCCGGCAGCGAGGTCAACAGAAACCCGAACACCGGTGACCGGCTAGCCGAGGGAGTGTGGGTGGCGGTGACCTGCGGCGACCAGTTACCCGGCATGTCCTTCGAATCCACCAACGTCAACGACCCGATCCACCAGGCCGAGCACAGCCGTTTGATGGCGCTACGCGCCCGCTGCGCCGCCTGGCAGGTTCCGCCCACGGCCCATTCCACCCGTCTGCCGGTGAGCTCACGGGTCCCGACCTTGATTCTGGCCGGCGATTTGGACCCGGTCACCCCATCCTCCTGGGCACGGTCCGTCGCCCGACACCTGGACGACTCAACCGTCGTGACGTCAGCCAGGTGGACTCATGCTCCGTCCACCTGGGACCCGTGCGCAACCCATCTGATGGTCAGGTTCCTGGCAACCGGCGAACGGCCATCTGGCCCTTCACCCGAATGCTGAGAAGACCGGGGCGTGGACTCATTCGGTAATGGAAGTCAGCGCCGCAGCAGCCGAACCATCGGCTATGGCCGCCATGGCCCGCTCCAGCCCGTCGGCAATGTCTTCGGCAATACCGGCCACCACTAGGCCGGCTCCGGCGTTCAGCGCCACCATGTCGCGACGCGCCCCGGTCTCCGAGCCGTCGAAGATCATCCGAGCAATCTCGGCGTTACGTTGGGGGTCACCTCCCGCCAACTCGCCGGGGCCAACCAACGAGAGGCCTAGGTCGGTCGGATCCAAGATCCACTCTCTCACCTTGCCCTCCCGAAGCTGGACCACCCGGGTGGGTCCAGTCAGGGAAATCTCGTCGAGGGCGCTATGTCCAGTGACCACCCACGTGTGGAGGGAGCCGTTCACCTTGAAGACCTCGACCATCCGGTCGGCCAACGCAGGGTCGGCAGCACCAACCAACTGACGTCGCGGCTGCCCTGGATGGGAAAGGGGCCCCAGGACGTTGAATACGGTGGGGATCCCCAGACCGGCACGGATCGGTCCAGCGAAGCGCATCGCAGGGTGGAACGTGCGGGCGAAGGCGAACCCGATCCGATGCTCCGCCACCTGAACAGCCAACTCGCCCGGAGAGATGTCGATGTCCACCCCTAGGACCTCGAGCACGTCAAAGGCACCCGAGGTGGAAGATGCACGACGATTTCCGTGCTTGCAGACTATGGCCCCGGCGCCAACGGCCACAAAGCAAGCCATAGTCGAGACATTGAGAGCGGCGTCTCGACGGCTCGTCACCCCACCGGTACCCACGATGTCGATAGTGCCCTCGGGTAGCTCCAACGGCTCAGCCTTGGACACCATGGCCCGCACGAGTCCAGTTGTCTCCTCAGCCGTCTCCCCCTTGACCTTGAGTCCGACCAGGAATCCCGCTATCTGGGCCGGCTCGGCATCACCACTAAGGATCTCGGCAAGGACGGTCTCAGCCTCGAGCGCCGACAGATCCTCTCCCCTGCACAAGCGATCGAGCAGGCCGGGCCAGCCCCCATGATCTTCCAGCAACATGTCGGTCCGGGTCCGTCAGGCCGAACGACGACGCCGGAGCACCTGGCGGCGCTCCCGTTCGGTCGTCCCTCCCCAGATGCCAGTGAGTTCTCGGCGTCCCAGAGCGTGGGCCAGGCAGGTCTCTCGGACATCGCAGCCCTCACACACGGTAAGTGCACGAGCAACGTCCTCGACGATGTCCGGGTCCGGATAGAAGATCGCCGCATCCAGTCCCCGACAGGCCCCTTGCAGATACCACTGACCGCCGGTGTCGACCGTTGCAAGCGCATCGACGTCCACAGTCGCTCGCTCTATCAACGAGGCGGGTGATGCACTCGTGCGCGGCGGCTGGCTCGAAGCGTTGAGGAGGGTGTCCATGTCCGCGCGTTGCTAGTTCGCAACACAGGGTGACGCAAGGAAAATTTCAGGCCAGACTGGTCGGCGACGGTGAGCCGACCGGGTGACCGCGGCGTGGTCTCCACGCTGAGGAAGGTCGGGGCTCCAAAGGACAGGATGCTGGCTAGCAGCCAGTCGGGGTGACCCGCAGGAAAGTGCCACAGAGAACAGACCGCCGATGACTCGCAGTCCTTCGGGACGAGGAGTACAGGTAAGGGTGAAACGGTGCGGTAAGAGCGCACCAGCGACCGGGGTGACCCGGCCGGCTCGGCAAACCCCATCCGGAGCAAGGCCGAACAGGGAGAGGGTGGTCCGCCCGTGGATCCTCCCGGGTTGGCCGCATAGATGGATGGTCACCCACCCGGACTCCCGCAAGGGACCGGTGGACAGAACCCCGCCTATAGGTTGGCTCACCGTCACCCACCTAGGTGGGGTCCACGAGCATCAGCATTTGATCTGTGGAACCCTTGTCCGCTCACCGACGAAAAGGGGAACCATGTCCTATACGAGCATTACCACTACGACGCCAGGGCCGCGGATGCTGGCGGCAGAGACCTCCGAGGAGGGTGACGCCTTGTTGGCTGAGGTCTTTGGGGTTCTTGCTGCCAATGGCGGTGAAATAGTCCTATCTGGTCAGGACTTCGCTCGCGGCGTCAACGTGTCGATCACAAAATATGAAGATTCAGCTGCAGCGGTGAAGACACAGATCGAGATGTCAGCGAAAGGCTTGCTGGAGTTCGTTTCCGCTGGGCCGTTCGTAGCCCTTGATGAGTGGTGGCCGATTGCGTCAGCCGCAATCAACGACAACTAGAGCCGTGTTGCGCTGAGCCCACCCTTTGGGGCGGGTTCCGCGCGTTCAGACTGCCTACGCGCATCTACACCTAGGGGTTCGTACCTAGGGCCACCCCCCTGCGGGTGGGGTGACAGACTGAGGCCGTGAGGAAGCACGCGGTTGTTCTGACGTTCTTGTTGGTCGCTTCGGGGTGTGGTGGCAGTTCAGACACAGCGACACCAGCAACGACGGTTGCCCCTGCTACAACTCAGGCACCGACCACTATCGATCAGGTAACCACGACGGTGGCATCGACTACGACTGCTGCACCCACACCTACGACGGTGGCATCGACTACGACTGCTGTACCCACACCTACGACGGTGGCACCGACTACGACTGTGCTTGCAGGCCTTGTTATTGATTGCACGCTTGATGCCGAAGGGTTGAAGATGTCCTGTCGCTCAACCGGCTATCAGGACGGCTCACAGTTGACGTGGACCTCGTCTGGTTCGTGGGCGCATGGCGCGGGTAGCCAATGGGACTTCACCATTCACGACGAGTTGCTTACGCCAACCACCGAGGTGGCCCTAGAGGAATGCCAAGGTTCGAACTGTCAGATTGTAGAAATATCGATTGATACTTCGGCACTCGTCCCCGAAGAGGGGGGCGATACCCCGATGACAGCAGACTCACCCACCTCGGAAGGGACTAGTGCGGGAGTCGAATTGACGGTTGATTGTTCGTTTGACGAACCAGCCAGATTGCTCTCGTGTGAAGCAAGTGGATACGACGACATTGACTCGTTGCGGTGGACATCCAGCCTGCGGGACGGTGAGAGTTATGGAGGCGCGTATGAGTATCAACTTGGATGGGGGGTTTTTGTTGAAGAGATCTTCGTTCAACTTTCTGACTGCGACGAGTCTGACTGCGACGTGGCCTCTACCACTCTCGCCGTTGCCTTGCAGCCGCGCGGCGACTGTCCAGATGACTTCACCGGTTGGTTTACGACCTTCCCTCTGGAGGATCCGTCACTTCTCGTAGAAGTTGGGCCTCCGGCACGTTTCACCTCGGAGGGATTTAGGAAGGGACATGGGTATTTCGATCTTCCCTTCGGTCAGAACGAAGTCAACCTCCGGCTACCGGTTGACGCAACCCTCTACCACGGGCACAACTACATGCAACGTGGAGAAACGGGGCTGTTCGACCTCCAATACAGACTCGAGTTTCGAACAAAATGTGAAGGGCTCCTCTTCCGGTTTGACCACATTGCTGAACCTGTCGCGGAGATCGCTGCCCTCTTCACCAGAGAGCCAAGCACCCAGGGGTCCACGGCATCGGTGCAGTCTGGTGGCGACTATGAGTTGTCTCCCCTTGAGATGGATGAGGGCGATCTCGTGGCAACTAGCGTTGGTTTTCTGCAATGGGGGTGGGCCAAGTTTGATCATGGGATCTATGACAACTTCCATCGCGTGCCTACAGCACAACATGAGCAATTCTTGAACGCGACGTGTTTCTTTGACTTCTATTCCCCTGCGATTGCAGAACTATTGCGGAGCAGGTCACCGGAGCGTGATCAAGTCGAGGAGAGCCTCAGTTGGTGCCGAACAGCCTCAATCCCACCCACAAACGGTTAGTTGATGTCTGTACGTATCTACACGTAGGGCGTCAGAGACACCCGCCGCCCCCTCAGGGGAGGGGTGACAGACTCAAGGGATGAGGAGACTCGCAGCGGTCATGGCGTTGGTTCTGGTCGCGTCGGCTTGTAGCGGGGGTTCGGACTCCGCCGAGTTGGAGGCGTTGCGGGAAGAGGTTGAAACGCTCGAAGCACCGACTACCACTGCGGCACCCACGACCACTGTTGCACCGACTACCAGCGCGGCCGCGACCACGACCACGACCACGACCACGACCACGACCACGACCACTTTGTCCACGACGACTGTCACCACCACGATGCCACCGCCCACCACCACCGCCGTTGCAAGCCGGCCGGTTGTCCCGGGCTGCACCGACATTGTTCGGCGAACCCCGGCGTTTGAAGCGGGAATCGCCGACCACGAGTTGTGGATTGGACGCCTTGTAGCCGACCAGATTACCGACCAGCAGATGCTGGGAAGTGGCTGGTCCGTTGGCGATGGATTCATGATCGACGGCGTCGCACACATCTGGGCCATGAACGCCGCCGACCACGTGTTGCACCACGCCACTTTCGCCAACGACGAGTTCACTGACCTGGGCCCGATCTCGGTCGACGGCGAGGTGTTTCAGGGCTTCATCGACCCGGACGTGTTCCGGCTCCCTGACGGCGGTATCGGCTTGGCCGCTGTCAACGGGATGCGCGTCGAGGGCCACCAGCCTGGGCCAGTCTGCCTCATGCGTTCGGACGACGGTCAGAACTTCGAAATAGCGCAGGTGTTACTGGATGAGTCAGGGGTCCAAGATCCGGCGGTGATAGTCGGCGACGAGTGGGTGCTGGCAGTCAAGGTCGTCAATCAGGAGACAGTCAAACTCCTCGTTGGCACCCCAGACGGCGGGTTCGAGACGACAGCCTCGGTACCAGGTGGTGACCCCGACCTCGTCATGGAAACCAACGGTTTCATCCGCCTGACCGTGTGCGGTGGTGGAATGTTGAAGACCTACATCTCATCTGAGGGCCGCAGTTGGGAACCCTCTGATCCGATCCGCAGCCTGACTTGTGGTCCTGCCTGGATCTCTGGCAGTGACTGGATGCTCCACTTGCCGAAGCCGGGCCAGGGTGGAGCCATCTCCACCCCGGGAGGGGGAGGCGGCGAGCCGGCTAACCCGCCACCGGCGACTTTCGGGCCGGTAGCGCCTTCCTCAATGACCTTCGACACGCTTGGCCCTGCCGCCTTCACGCCATCTCTGGGGGA
>JASLKB010000119.1 GCA_030747775.1 Acidimicrobiales bacterium
CTAGCCAAGGCAGCTGACCGCCTGCGGTGGGCGGCCACCGCCCTCATCGAGGCGCGAGCGCGGTTCAACCCGGTGATCGAGGCCCTCCCTCGCCTCGGCATGGCCCTCGTGCTCCTCTACGGCGGCCACCTAGCCATCGACGGACAGATTGGGGTGGGATCTCTGCTGGCCTTCAGCGGTTACGTGACGATGATCGCCATGCCGTTCCGGATGTTCGGCTTCGTTCTCATCCAGGCCCAGCGGGCGGCCGCCTCGTCCCTGCGGATCTACGAGATCCTCGACGAGGAACCAGCCATCGTGGATCGACCTGGTGCCCGTGAGCCGGTCCTCAACTCCCCCGATCTGGGCCGGGTGGAGTTTCGTGACGTGGTGTTTGACTACCCGTCGACCAGCCGGCTGTCGGGTGACCCAACCGGCAGCACGACCAGTGGCGAACAACCAGCATCGGTGCTCAACGGCTTCAATCTGGTGATCGAGCCGGGCGAAACGGTGGCCATCGTCGGTCGCACGGGTTGTGGAAAATCCACCGTTGCTCGCCTTCTCCCCCGGTTTTACGACGTTACGTCGGGCGCCGTACTGGTGGACGGCATCGACGTTCGTGACCGCACCCTGTCCGGCCTCCGGGATGTCGTCAGCCAAGTGCCTGACGAGTCCTTCTTGTTCTCGGAGAGCCTGCACGACAACGTGGCCTTCGGCCGTCCCGACGCCCGTCGATCCGAGGTCGAAGCGGCTTCACGCGTCGCCCAAGCGGACGGGTTCATTAGCGAACTAGACGACGGTTACGACGAAGTGGTTGGCGAGCGGGGCTACACCCTTTCCGGCGGCCAACGCCAGCGCATCGCCCTGGCCCGCACCGTTGTCACCGATCCTCGCGTCCTGATCCTCGACGACGCGACCAGCGCCATCGACGTGCAAACCGAAGAGGCAATCCACCGGGAACTGGTGCACCTCATGTCCAACCGCACCACCATTGTCATTGCCCACCGGCTGTCCACCATCAACCTTGCCGACCGGGTAGTGCTGATGGAGGGCGGGAAGGTGGTCGCCGACGGAACCCATGCCCACCTGTTGGCCACAGAACCTCGCTACACGGCGATCCTCACCCAGGGCGATGCCGAAACAGTCGACGTGCTCTGATGGGTAGTCACGGCTTCTTCGCCGGCCCATCCTCGGTACAAGCCAACGCCCAGGCCGGCTTGCCCTATGCCGACGTGCCCGAGGAACTGCGGGATCGGATCACCGACGTCCTGCGACACGAGCCCGACCACCCGGAGCCAGAGGTGGCGTTCTCCCACTCGGACTGGGACCGCCGCCCGTTCGGGCTACGCGCCTTCCTCGTCCCCCACACCGGTGGTCTCCTAGTAGCCCTCATCCTGGTGGTGATCGAGACGGGGTTACTCCACGTCGGGCCACTACTGACCCAAATGGGCATCGACCAGGGCGTGCTTGCAGGCGACACCAGCATCCTGCTGACCATCGCTCTCGCCTACCTGTGCGCCGTCGCTCTCTCCACAGGTGCCTCCTTCCTCAGGACCCGGTTCACCGGACGACTCGGGGAGCGCCTGGTGTACGAGCTCCGGATCCGGGTGTTCAGCCACTACCAGCGCCAATCACTCGACTTCTTCACCCGCGAGAAGTCAGGCGTCCTGATGACCCGAATGACCAGCGACATCGAAGCGCTGACCGTTCTGCTCCAAGAGGGGTTGGTCAACTTCGCCGTTCAAGGCATGACACTGCTCGTAATCACCACCTACCTGCTGATCCTGCACCCGGGCCTGGCACTGGTGTGCCTACTAACCGTTATCCCCATCAACGTGGTGCTGACCCTGTGGTTCCGCCGGGTCTCCCATATTGGATACCTCCGGGTACGGGACCGTATCGCTGACGTCTTGTCCAACCTGGCCGAGAGCCTCGCCGGAATCCGAGTCATCACGGCCTTCGGTCGTCGCGACCACGATGTAGCACGCCACCAGCAGATCATCGACGCCCATCTCAATGCCAACCTCTACACCGGTCGGGCTCAGGCACTCTTCGGGCCAGGCACCGAGTCCATCGGAATCATCGCTCAGGCGGTGGTGCTCCTAGTCGGTGGGCGCATGGCGCTACGCGGCGAGGTCACCATTGGCGAATTGGCCGCCTTTCTCCTGTTCCTCACCTCCTTCTTCGCCCCCGTACAAACACTGGTCCAGTTGTATAACCAGTACCAACAAGGCAGCGCAGCCGTCCTGAAGTTACGAGAACTGCTGAGCACCGAACCCACGGTCATGGAACGACCCGATGCCGCGGACCTGCCACCGATTGAGGGGAGGATCCGATTCGACTCGGTGACGTTCGGCTACGACGCCGACCATCTGGTACTACGCGACGTCGACCTGGAACTCGGAGCCGGCGAAGTTCTGGCCGTGGTCGGCCCTACAGGTGCAGGCAAGTCGACCATCGCCAAACTGGTCACTCGATTCCACGACCCCACGTTCGGCCACATCACCATCGATGGGCACGACCTTCGCGATGTCGGTATCACCTCGCTACGCCGCCAGCTGGGTGTCGTCCCCCAGGAGCCCTTCCTGTTCAACGGGACCATCGCCGAAAACGTGTCGTTCGCCCGCCCGGAAGCCACGCACGCGGAAGTGGTCGCGGCGTGTCAGGCCGTTGGTCTGGGCCCGCTCCTGGGCCGGATGAGCGACGGCGTTGACACCCCCATCCACGAACGGGGTGCTTCTCTCTCGGCGGGAGAACGCCAACTCGTGGCGCTAGCCCGAGCGTTCCTGGCCCGCCCCCGGGTCCTGGTGCTCGACGAGGCCACCTCCAACCTGGACCTCCGGTCAGAATCGGTGATCGAACGGGCGTTAGACCAGGTCCTGGACGGGCGCACAGCCATCCTCATCGCCCACCGCCTGGCTACCGCCATGCGAGCCGACCGGGTGGCGGTCGTTGACGAAGGAAGGATCATCGAGCACGGAACCCACGCCGAGTTGCTGGCCCTCGACGGGCAGTACGCGGCCATGGTCGAGACGTGGCAACGACACGCTTCTGGAGATCAGGATCCCGGTGGCCATGCTTCCGACGAGACCGGTGCCCGGTGAGCCTGCTGGAACTCGCCATCGGGTTCGTGGTGTTCACCACTGGGTGCACCATCCAGGGCGTGCTGGGATTCGGTGCAGGGTTGTTCTCCGTGCCAATCCTCGCTCTGGTTGCCCCCGAATTCGTACCCGGCCCGGTCCTCATGCTCAATCCGGTGCTCTGCGCCCTGTACGCCTGGCGAGAGCATGGCGCCATCGATCGGAAAGTTCTCCGTTGGGCACTTGTCGGCCGGGTACCTGGCGTCCTGCTCGGCGTCTGGGCACTCACCGCCGTCTCCGAAGACGGGCTGGGCCTACTGTTCGGCGTCATCCTATTGGCCGGCGTGGGACTGAAGATCTCGGGGTTGCACGCCTCCCCGAACCCGTGGACCCTCATGGGAGCCGGCGGCCTAAGCGGCTTCATGGGCACTTCGGTAGCCGTTGGTGGACCGCCCATCGCCCTCGTGTTAGATGGCTCGTCCGGCCCCGAGTTTCGGGCCACTCTCAATGCCTTCTTCTTCATCGGGACGACCATCTCCCTGGCGGTACTGGCCATGGCCGGCGAGTTCGGGACGACCGACCTCCTTCTGGCGTTCTACCTCCTCCCCTCGATGCTGGCCGGCGTGGCATTTAGT
This sequence comes from Acidimicrobiales bacterium, assembly GCA_030747775.1. Lineage (GTDB taxonomy): Bacteria > Actinomycetota > Acidimicrobiia > Acidimicrobiales > MedAcidi-G1 > UBA9410. Next base: position 3,695 of record JASLKB010000119.1, read on the forward strand.
AATCGTGTCCGACATCTACTCGACCAGGTCTGGCTAGCCCCGGCGGTGTACACGTTGTCCAGTTCCGTCGCGGTGGTACTCGTCATCCGATCTCTTACCTGACAGAAGGCCACGGCCCGGAACTCTGACCGCGAGCCCTATGGTCACCGAGATGCCCACACCGCCCACAGAAGCAATTCGGGAGCCCGTCCTAGAACTAGTCAATGTTCATCGCCGGACTGGAGGAACCATGCTTCTGGACGGGATTGACTGGCGGATCGACCAGGCCCAGCATTGGGTGGTACTAGGCCCGAACGGATCAGGCAAGAGCACCCTTTTGCGGATCGCCGGCCTGCACCTCCACCCCACCACCGGCACGGTCCGGGTGCTGGGTGAGGAACTAGGGCGGAGTGACGTCCGGGCACTACGAACCAGAATCGGCTACGCGTCAGCATCCTTGGCCGATGCCTTCAGGCCGAACCTCCCGGCCATCGACGTGGTGATGACAGCCCGCCACGGAGCACTCGAGCCCTGGTGGCACGACTACACCGATGCCGATCAGTCACGGGCCCGGGACCTCCTGAAGCGGATGGGGTGCGGCCAGCGGATCAACCACCAGTTCGGCGCCCTGTCCTCTGGAGAACGCCAACGAGTCCTGCTGGCTCGGACCCTGATGGTCAATCCCGACCTACTGCTGCTAGATGAGCCGACCGCTGGCCTGGACCTGGGCGGCCGCGAAGAACTAGTCGCCACACTCGGCGACCTTGCCACCGACCCAGCCATCCCACCCATGGTCCAGGTCACCCACCACGTAGAGGAAGTCCCCCCCGGCTTTACCCATGCTCTGCTGATGGAAGGTGGTCGGATTGTCAAGTCCGGTCCCCTCGTCAAGGTCTTGACTGCCCGGGCGCTATCGGACTGCTACGGACTATCCCTGTCGCTCAGCCAAAATGCCGGGCGGTGGTCCGTCCGGGTGGGCGATCCCCAACCATGAATGGAAATCCAGGGCTAGCGGGTACCCACGCTCTCGTCTTGACCGGCGGTCCCCTTCCCCGGAAACTCGGCCGACTTCCTGAAGGTGACATGGTGATCGCCGCCGACAGGGGGATCGACAACGCCCGCCAGCTCGGCATTCGCGTGGACCTGCTGGTCGGTGACCTGGACTCGGCCAGCGACGGCTCTGAAGCATTCGCCCGCTCCGTCCAACGCCATCCAGCCGATAAGGACCAGACCGACCTCGAATTGGCCCTTGCCGCGGCCCTGGAGGCCAAGGTGCAGTCAGTCACCGTGGTGGGGACAATGGCCGGCCGGGTTGACCATGCAGTGGGAAACCTGTTGCTCCTGGCCGCTGATCGTTGGCAAGCGTTGCGCATCGATGCTCGTATCGACAGTGCCCGGGTATGGGTGGTCCGTGACCGGGCAGTGGTCGGTGGCTCGCCAGACGACCTTGTGAGCCTGATAGCCGTCGGCGGGCCGGCTACCGGTGTCTCGACATCGGGGCTGGCCTGGCCACTCGACAATGCCCGGCTGGAGTCCGGTCCTGGCCTCGGACTGTCCAATCGAATGACCAGTCCGACCGCCGAGCTCTCTGTAAAACAAGGAGTTCTCCTCGTGATCGCCCCCGGTCACGACACCGACTGACCCCGGAGCCCCGGCTAAAGAGGCGCGTCTGGGGCATTGTCGAAATATGGTTTCCTCATGGACGAGGAACATGGCCTAGCCGGCTTCGACTTAGCAGGCGAAGTTCCGTATTACGCCACGATCTTCACTACCCGTATGACCAATAATCTTGACGGATACGAAGAGATGGCTGGCCGAATGGCCGAACTAGTTAACGACCGTGAAGGCTTCTTGGGTATGACTTCGGCTCGGGGAGACGACGGCCTCGGAATTACCGTGTGTTACTGGCGAACCGAAGAAGACATCGCCGCCTGGCGAACCGACTTGGAACACAAGAAGGCTCAGGATGGAGGCCGTGGACGGTGGTACGCCCAGTACACCGTCGAGGTTGCGCGAGTGGATCGGACTATTGAATTCAGGCGTCCTAGCTAGCGGTTTCCGGAGCATCGGCTGCAGAGGGCAAGAGCAACGTCGGAATCCCAGAGGTAGAGGAGATAAGCGCAACAGTTCCCCTCTTGCTGTTCCAACTTGGAATTACGGCCGTCCTGGAACTATCCCCCAGCGGATCCGTGCCCAGTAGCGCTCGTGGAAGAAATAGAGCACCAACTTTGTGATGATCTCAAAACCACCGATCGAGATTGCTGTCGCCAAATTGCCAGTAAAGACCAGTCCCAGCACCATGGTGTCCGCACTCGCCAGCACCCTCCATGTTGCTGTCTTGGTGGCCGAACGTCGTCGACCATCCCTGTAATGGCCTCCTTCATCCAAGGTCCGGTCCCAATGCATGCGCAGCCACAGCCGTTCATGCAGGTAGTAGAGCGTCATCTTTGTCACCACTTCGGTGAGAGCGATGAAGGCCGCCGTTTTTGCCCTGTCAGCTCCACTTGATTCCTCAAGGCCAAAGAACGAGCCAAGAACACTCAAGACGACGAACGACAGAACCAAAGTGTCGATTGTTCCGACAATCCGCCAAGAGATCGCCTTGGCAATCGAGCGCGCTGGCTGGATCTCCGGAGGGTTCGGAGGATCCAGGCGTGGATCTTCGGGGCCAAAGATCGGTCGTTCCGGCTGCTCTCTCATTTCACATTTGGCCCGTTAACTCTGCCCTGAGGACGCTGGGGCGAAAACAAAACCCCCAGTTGCCGGAACGCGCAACCGTGCACAGGAAGCAGCACTAGTGCCCCGGAGCCCGATAACTCTGACCCTCCACGGCGTCCCATTCCTCGGCAGTCATCAAGACGTCAGCCTCAGTCTCAATTACGGCGCCTGAGGGCCCCACCATCTTTTTGATCGCGGCGAGAAGCCTTGCGTCGGCATTGTTGAGAATCATCGTG
>JASLKB010000011.1 GCA_030747775.1 Acidimicrobiales bacterium
CGGCGGGACGATGCCCACCTACGCCGAGGCCACCACCGATGACCTGAACTGGGTGGTCGACCAGTTCGCCGCCGCGGCTACCCGGGTGCAACAGGCCGGCCTGGACGGCATCGAGATCCACGCCGGGCACGGCTACCTGATCGACACCTTTCTGTCGCCCGCCTGGAACCACCGCACCGACGCCTACGGCGGCTCGATAGAGGGAAGGGCCCGACTGCTCGTCGAGGTGCTGGAAGCCATCCGGGCTCGGTGTGGCACGGACTTCGCGCTGATGGTGCGCCTGAACGGGCTTGACGCTGCGCTCAAGGGCGGCATCACCCCTGATCTAGCTGCCCAGTACGCGGCGATGGCCGCCGATGCCGGCGCGGATGCCATACACGTCACCGCCTACTCGTCGATCACCGGTGGTCCCGGCTTCACCGAAGGGCCGCTGCCGTGGCTCGACTGCCAATACGAGGACTTGGCCCGTACCGTGAAAGACGAGGTGGAAATACCGGTCGTCGCGGTTGGGCGTATCCGGCCTGACGATGCCGAACGCATCCTGACCAGCGGCGGCGCCGACCTCATCGCCATGGGCCGCCAGTTGTTGGCCGACCCCGACCTACCCAACCGCCTGGCTGAAGGGCGACCCGACCTGGTACGCCCCTGCATCAACTGCTTCGTATGCGTGGCCCAGAACTTCTGGTCTGCGGCGCCCATCTGCGCCGTAAACGCCCGCCTCGGCCACCAGGCCGAGCCTGACCCGGGCCCGGTCGACGTTCCCCGCCACGTGGTGGTCGTCGGTGGTGGTCCCGGCGGAATGGAAGCGGCCCGAGTGGCTGCCGAACGGGGCCATCGAGTGACCCTGCTGGAGAAGTCCGACCATCTGGGGGGAACTGCACGCTTCTCGTCATTGACCACCCCACTTAACGGCGATCTGGTGCGTTGGTTAGCCACGGCCATCGCCGAGGCCGGAGTGGAGATCCGAACCGGGACCGTCGCCTCGCCAGCCATGGTCGCCACACTGCGACCCGAGGCCGTGGTAGTGGCCACCGGCGCGGCACGGAGGCGGCCCGACGTGCCCGGGGTGAACCTTGACCACGTGCTGTCGGGCGACGACCTGCGCGTTCTGCTAACCGGCGAAGGAGACCTTGGGAGCCGCCAGCCAGGCATCATCGTGCGCACCGTGCTGGCCGTAGGCCACCTGCTGGGACTCACCGCCGACCTGAACCGGGTCCGGTCGCTGTCTCGCTGGTGGATGCCGCTGGGACGTCAGATCGTCGTAGTTGGTGGCGGACTGGTCGGAACCGAACTGGCCGAGTTTCTGGCCCGGCGGGGCCGTACTGTCACCGTGCTGGAGGATGGAGGCGATCTGGCCACCGAGATGGCCCACCCCCGCCGCTGGCGAGCCCTCTACGAGGCCCGAGCCCACGGTGTGGATTTCCGGACCAGCGCCCACCTCGTCGCCATCACCCCCAACGAGGTGGTGGCCGCCGTGACTGAAGGAGATGGGGTCGTGACCGAGGAGCGATTCTCCGCAGATGCCGTGTTGCTCGCCGGTGGGGTGGAGCCCGACCCGTCACTGGCCGACGCTATCCGGATCGCTGTGGGCGACACCGTGGGGATCCACGTGGTGGGCGACGCCGAGGCCGTGGGCTACATAGAAGGTGCTATCCGGACCGGTCACGTCGTGGGCTGCAGCCTGTAGCAGAGCCCGGTTCGGGCCGAAACCACCTCCGTCGATAGCGTCCACTCCATGGCCGACACCACCATTGGGACCGCCCCCACGTGGGACCCGTTCGACCCGGAATTCCTGACCGACCCGTACCCCACCTACACCCGACTCCGCGACGAGGATCCGGTCCACCGCAACGCCCTGGGCATCCTGATCGTCAGCCGATACGACGACGCCCACCAAGTGCTGCGAGACCCGCACACCTCAGTGCGGCGCTTCGAGTCGTCGATCGACCTACCCGAACACATGCTCCGACTCCGAAATCGCGGCGAGGACCGTTCCCCCTCGATCCTGGGCCTCGACCCGCCCGACCACACTCGACTCCGCAAGTTGGTCCAGCGCACATTTACCCCCCGGTCCATTGCCCGTATGCGGGACCGCACCACGACCATCGTGGACGACCTTCTCGACGACTTGTCGACCCGTGAGGTCGACGATCCGATCGACCTGATCGCCGACTACGCCTTCGTCATCCCGTTCGCCGTTATCCACGCCATGCTCGGCCTGCCAGAGGCCGATGTGGAGCGGGTACGAGCCTGGTCTCACGCCATGACCCAGACGCTAGAGCCTTACCTCACCCCGGAACAGGTCGACGCGGCCATCGACGGCGGTGAACACATGGACACCTACCTCCGCGACGCAATCGAGTGGAAGCGCCGCGAGCCTGCAGATGACCTGCTCAGCGACCTCGTGGGGGTGGAGGCCGACGGCGACCGCATGGACGCCGAAGAACTGCTGGCCATGACCAACCTGCTGTTCGTGGCCGGCCACGAGACCACGGTGAACCTGATCGGCAACGGCACACACGCCCTGCTCCGCCACCCCGACCAACTGGCACTTGTGGGCACTGACGAATCGGTGGATGACACGGTGGCTGACGAGTTGTTGCGCTACGACAGTCCTGTGCAGACCTCGGGCCGGCGCATGATGCACGACGTGGAGATCGGCGGAGTCGAGGTGCCATCCGGCGAGATGGTACTGACCGCCCTAGGCAGCGCTAACCGCGACCCCCGGTTCTGGGGTGAAACCGCCGACCAGTTGGATGTGACCCGGGCCGACGCCAACCGCCACATGTCGTTTGGCAGCGGCGTTCACCACTGCCTCGGTGCTGCGCTGGCCCGAATGGAGGGCGAGATCGCCGTGACCCATTTGGTTCGGCGTTTCCCTGACCTGACGCTGGCCGCCGAGCCAACCCACAACGCCCGGATCATCCTCCGGGGTCGTGAGGTCATGCCGGTCAACCTCGGTCGGGCCGCCTGACCGGACCCGTTCCACAAGCGTCCGATCAGTCCCTGGCGACCGAACGACCCGGACAGGCCAAGCCGCAGAACAGGGCGCCGGCCACGAAGGTGCAGGCCAGGAAGGCCCACACCCGTTCGAAGGCGGCCAACAGTCCCAGGCTTCGAGCCGAAGAGAACACCGCAATGGCAACCGAAACGCCAGAGGCGAAGCCGATCGAACTCAACGTCCGCAGGGTGGCGCCCGCTGTGGCGAACCGGGCCGCTGGCACGTCCCGGAGGCCCAGCGAGGAGTAGGTGGCAAACGAACAGGACACAGCAACACCGAGGCAAAGTTGGGCCGGCAGCAGGGTCGTGGCCCATGATGACTCCGGCCCCACGGTCAGCATCAACCACAGTGGGTTCACGGTGGCTGCCAATGCCCCGAAGACCACAACGGTTCGATGTCCAACCCGGTCCACAACCGCCCCCACCGGCCCACCCAGCAGGGCCGCGAGAGCGGGACCGGGAACCACGCCAAAACCGGCGGCCATAGCCGACCATCCCCACAACTCCTGGAGTAGGAGGGTTTGAAAGAGGATGGTGGCTATGAAGGCGGTGATGAAGAAGATCTGGCCAACCCCGGCTGACCAAAACGAGCGAATTTGGAACAGGGACAGGTCCAGCAAGGGATTCGGATGGCGGGCAGAGCGAACGAGTAGCAGGCCTACAAGCACCAGGCCGGCAGCCACGGAGGCCACCGTGGCCCCCGAGCGGTAGCCCCACTGCTCACCCTGCACCACGGCCAACAAGACGAGGGCCACCCCGAACGTCCCGGCTGGTACACCCACCACATCGAAACCACCGCGTGCGTCGGGATCCAAGCTCTCGCGGACGAGGCGGGGCGTGGCGATCAGAATGGCAGCCCCGACGGGCACGTTGACAAAGAACACCCATCGCCACGACAGACCGTCGATCAGCACCGCCCCCATGCTCGGTCCGATGGCTGCTCCGAGCGCTGCCGAGGCACCCCATACGGCGATGACCATTGAACGTCGCGAGACGGGGAACTCGGGGAGGATCATGGCTAGCGACGACGGTCCGAGGATGGACGCACCGACCCCCTGAACCATCCGGGCCGCTATGAGCAGGCCCGTGTCCGGCGCGAGGCCCGACAACAGCGATCCAACCACGAATACCGAGACCCCGATCAGAAAGAATCGACGGCGACCCTTCTGGTCGGCCAGCCTTCCGGCCAGCATGAGGAATGCCCCCGAGGCGATGGAGTAGCCCGATAGCACCCAGGAAAGTCCAGTTTCACTGGCTCCGAGATCCCGACGTATGGACGGGAAGGCCACGTTCACGATCGAGATGTCGATAGTGGTCAGCAAGGCAGCCAGCGTGGACACAGCGAGAGCGATCCACGCCCGTCGCTCCACGACCCCGTCAGGGGCCTCCCCTGGCTCGACGATGCCGGGGGCTGGTCCCGCCTCCCGATTCATGCCGCAACGCTAGGGGCGGTACCTCTCCCTGGACGAAGTGGCCCCGCCAGTCAGCTGAGCTGGTAGTCGACCAGGACCCGGACAGCTTCCCAACGTCACCTTCCGAAACCCCACCAAGTCACAAACCACTATGCGTGGATCGAAACGACGGATCAGTCAGCACGACACGACACGACACGACAATAGGTATACCCAGGCGGCTCGGGGTATCCAGCCCAAACCCGAGCTCGGAAGAACTCGAGAGCGGGACCGACCGTCAGGCCGAGCAGCACCACACCTCACTTGACAATGACCGTACCTGGTTGGCGATCGAGTAGGCCGTCCAGAACCTCGTACAGGACGTCCGACGGCCGACACCTAGGTAAGCCAGGAACGAGGCTCCGATCCCGGTACCGAACAAAATCAAGCTCACAAGGATTGTCGCAACCCTGATGATCATCTCCCACATCAGGTCATTCTGATGTCCGTGTCAGGGGACGAGACTGGGTGTCTGCCCGGAGCCGGGCGGCTCGACCGAAGAATGTCGGTCGAACCGCCCGGAGCATCCGGCAATTAGATCAGGCGAGGAAGGGCCAGCGTCGACCCTCTGAACAGCTACTCGCCGCCCAAGTTGAGGGTCACGTCCACCCGCCGCCAGTTCTTACCGGTGGTGTCCACGCCGCGGTTCTTCAACATCTCCACAGCCGCCTCGGCGTACTCCGTCGTGTAGGCGCCGGAATCGGGTGGTGAGGCGAGGATCCCTTGGCTGGTCGCCACGTCGATGGTCTGGGCCCACAGGCCCCCGTCCATCACACCGGCCCCGTCGGGCGACGGCCAGATCAAGCCATTGATCTCGTTCATCTGCCATGCCTGATGTGACGCACCAAGCGATGAACCGTTATTGAGCACGATTTCAACGCAATCCGCCGAATTGTCACGGCAATACATCCAACCCTCAAGGGAGGCAGCCACAAAGCGGGTGGTGATGTCGGCGTAGTCGGCGTCGCCAAGCCGTGCTCCGTCAGCCCATAGGGCATCCTGGAGCATGGCCGTCCCTTCGTCGTTCCAATCGATGACCGACAGATCGTCCTCAGTGACACGCTTGCCTGTAGCCGGGTTGAGCGACTCAAGCATCTGGGCGTACTCGTTGTAGATCATCGCCTGGGCGGCGTCGATCTCTCCATTGAGCAGGGCCAGCATGTCAAAGCTCTGCTGAACCAACTCATAGTCGCTGGACGGGTCGAGGCCCGCCTTGCGCGAACCGGCTAGGAGCTCGAACTCGTTGCCCCATCCCCAGTTGCCGACCACCTTGCCAGCCAGGTCCGCTGGGCTCTCAATGCCAGCGTCGGCCCACGAGACCTGCAGGGTCCCCGAACGTTGGAACACCTGGGCCACGTTGACGATGTCCATGCCCTCCTCGCGCGGGACCAGGGCCTTGGGCACCCATGACACGGCGAAGTCCACGGCTCCTGAAGCCAACTGCTGATGGGGGGCAATATCGACCCCGCCTTCACGGATCTCTACATCGAGGCAGTACCTCTCATAGATCCCCTCGTCGGCGGCCGCGTAATAGCCCGCGAACTGTGCCTGGGTAAGCCACTGCAACTGCAACGAAACAGAATCAACCGATTCGCAGTCGCCAACGCCGACCGCGGCTTCGTCACTGCCACAAGCAGTAGCAAACAGCGTCAGGACTGCCAGCACCGCCAGCAATCTCGTCGTCAATCGCTTCTTCATCATTCCCTCCCGGGTGTAGTTGTGAACTCGCCTTCCGCCATCGCCGATCGCCAAGGCATGCTTGCACGCTCAACTAGCAGGGCTATGGCGAACAAACCTAGGCCAAGAGCCGAAGCGACTCCGATGGCAGCCCAAGCAACGTCATACCTCACGAATGCGACGTTAGATGTGATCACGTTGCCAATGCGATCCTGAGGGCCACCAAAGTACTCGGCCACTATCGCGGCGATTACCGACAGGGGCGCCACCAGCCGGAGGGAGTTGGCGAAAAATGGAAGGGCGTTGGGAACTCGCACCTCCCGAAAGATCGTCCAATTGCTAGCCGCGTAGGAATGCATGAGCTCAATCTCATCGGGATGTACCGCTGTGAGACCTCGAGATGTGTTGATGAAGACGGGGAAAAAGACCACGGCGATTACTACAGACTGGTTGCTGAGCGTGCCGGTGATCCCGAACCAGGCATTGAAGATGGGGGCAAGGGCCACTATGGGAGTGGCGTTGACGACCACGGCAAGTGGTGTAAGACCCTCTTCGAGCGTACGAAAGCGCGTGGTCAAGAAAGCCAGCGCTACACCGGCCATGATGCCGATCAGCAGGCCGCTTACCGCGATCCAGCCGGTCTCCCATATGGCGTGGCGCAGAACGGGCCAGTTGTCCACGACCTCTTCCAAGATCGACGTGGGCCTTGGCAACAGGAACTCCCGAATTCCAAAACCCTTTACAACCGCCTCCCAGAGCAGGAGACCGGCCACACCCACCGCGATAGGCGGTCCCAGGACAGAAGCCCGGCCACGAAGTCGCCAAAAAATCACCCGTTGCCCTCCACGGCCCGAAGGGCTTCACGAATTTCAGTCGCCTTCTCGAAGAAGGCCGGGTCCTGCCTCGTATCGTCACTGCGATCACCTAGGTCAACATCGACTACCGAATGGATACGGCCGGGCCGTGGTGACAAGACCACTACTCGATTGGAGAGGAAGGCCGACTCGGGTACCGAGTGGGTGACGAATACGACGGTGGTCTGGGTTTCTCGCCAAATCCGAAGTAGTTCAAGCTGCATGTGCTCACGGGTCATCTCATCGAGTGCCCCGAAAGGCTCATCCATTAGCAACAACTTCGGCTGGAACGAGAGCGCCCGGGCAATGGACACACGTTGTTGCATGCCGCCGCTGAGCTGGCGGGGATAATGCCCACCGAAGTCCTCGAGCCTTACCAGCCCAAGCATTTCTGCTGACCGGGCTGACCTCTCGTCTTTTGACCACCCACGAAGTTCCAGCGGTAACTCGATGTTCGCTAGCACCCGACGCCAATCGAATAATCCGGGATGCTGAAACACCATGCCGTAGTCCTGATCCAGGCGAGCCTCGTGGGCTGATTTGCCGAAGACCATCACCTCTCCCGTAGTCGGGGCGAGCAAGTCTCCGACCAGACGCAAGAGAGTCGATTTGCCGCAACCTGAGGGGCCGATCAGCGATATGAACTCCCCGGCCTCAACGGTCAGATCGATGCCAGACAACGCCGCTACCTCGGAATCGCCCCCTTCATTGAAGACCTTGGCAACCCCATCTATGACAACTGCCTTTTCTGCCAGAACTGGATTACTCATGACGTGACCTCACCGGTTCGCCGCACCACGATCCATTCGGCCAGAGAAACCAGTCCGAAAACCAGGAGACCTAGCACCGCCGCGCCAATCACGGACGCGTAGAGCCGCTCAGGCGAGACGGCGTATCGTTGCGCGTATTCAAGGATCGCCCGTCCCAGACCGGTCTTGGTACCGATGGAGATCTCGCCGACGATCGCCCCGACGACACTGAGCGTTGCGGCAATCTTTAATGCAGGGAACAGATAGACGCGTGCAGCAGGAAGCCTCAATTTGACTAGGACTGTCCACCAGGGAGCTGCGTAGGAACGCATTAGCTCCACGTGGTCGGAATCTGGAGACTGCAGGCCCCGAAGCGCGCTGACGGCGACTGGGAAAAACGTTAGGTAAGCGGCGATCAGTGAGATCGAAAGCATGTCGGGTAGATCCTGTTGGCGCCCCCAGGTCACCACGATCGGTGCTAGAGCGATCAGTGGAATCGTCTGGGACACGTTGATCCATGGAAGCAAACCACGCTCGGCAACCCGCCAACGCAGCATCAGGATGGCCAAACCGAGGCCAACTGTCAGACCGAGAGTGAACCCGATTGCGGCCTCCTGAAGAGTGAACCAACCCTTCTTCAGCAGAAATAGGTATAGCGGCAACCGGGCCCGGCCATCTCGGACCTCTTCGAACAGTTCGTCGGCGATGTCCATTGCGTGAGGCATGGTGAGGTCATCGGTTGACGCTGGGAGGTCGATTGAAGTACCGGGCCAATAGTCACCAGTCTGTTGACCAACCCACTTGTAGCCCTCCCAGATGCCGACCACGAGTAGCAGCGCTATGGCCGTCGCCACCAACACCCTCAGGATCCGACCGCCCTTCACGACCTGTCCCCGATGCAGAGGGTCAGACCATCAGTAGGTTCATTGCCACCCCGGTCTGCGCACTCCGACAAGCAACCAGCCCTGGGCCTCATGGTTCAGCCATCTGCCGATTCGCCGTCGGGTGGACTCCCGGGTGCAAACCGGCGCTGCCTCTCCATCAAGCTGCACCAGTCCCAATTGGCTCCCCCTAGGGAGTCGACGTCTGCCAGGAACTGGCCGACCAGTGCTGTGACCGGTAGCGAGACGTTCATCGAGGATGCCTCATCGAGGACGAGCCCGATGTCCTTTCGCATCAGGGTGGTGGAGAAGCCGAAGTCGTAGTCCCCTTCCAGCATCTTCTCGGCCCGGTTCTCCATCTGCCACGACGTAGAGGAGCCCTGCAACATCGCCTCGACCACGTTCTCGACGTCCAGCCCCGCCCTAGACGCGAAGTCGAGACCCTCGGCGAGTGCCTGGCATAGCCCGACCACGCAGATCTGGTTAGTCATCTTGGTCAACTGCCCCGCGCCCGGACCACCCATCCGCCTCATTCGCGACGCGTACGACCCAACCACCGGCTCGGCCCTTGCGAAAGCGCCCTCGTCGCCGCCGACCATCACCGTGAGGACACCCTTCCGTGCACCGTCGACCCCGCCGGAGACGGGGGCGTCCAGGAAATACGCGTCAGCCGCAGAGACGCTCGCATTGACAGTCCGGGCCAACCGGGCTGAGACGGTCGAGTGGTCAACCCATACGGCCCCAGGCGCGATTGTGGGTACCAGTTCATCGGCCACGACCTGTAACTCCTGGTCGGCAGGAAGGGAGGTGATGATGAACTCTGCGCCGGTGACCGCAGATGTCACGGAGTCGGCCACCTCACCACTGTTTTCATCCGCCCACCTGCTCCCCAAACCGTCGACTACGTCGAACACAACGAGCTCATCGACCGCAGCGCTCTCGGACAGATGGACGGCCAGGTGCCAGCCCATGCGTCCGAGGCCCAGGACTGCGATCCTCATGCTGGTACTCCGGGACCACCCCGATCGGCCAGGCTGAAGCCACCGGCCAGGCGGGCATCGACCCTGCCTCCGACCGCCATCGCCAGGATCAGCACCAGTTCATCGGGACGTGGAGCGTCAGGCACTCCGACCTCTATAGCGTCGTAGTGGCTTCCGACATAAGACCATTCGAGGTGCGTCAGGGGCACGTCCAGCCTTGCTCCGAGCGGGCCCACCTTCTTGGTCGACGGAACGATGGCTTCACCCTTGCCTAGAGCTGCCCGCATCCCCCCGCCCCCCGGTATGTGCCACATCGCACCGTGCTCAATCTCCCCTGCCGCTCCGACAATCGCCCCCTTGCCGTAGCCGTCGATCTCGTCTCGGGCACCCCCCAGGTGGCTGATGAGTAGTTCGCCGAGGTGTTCTCCCAGTTCACGTAGCTCCTCCACTGCCGGGCTGAGGTCGTCCACGTAGCCGCCTACGAACGGGTTGCTCACGACTACGGCCACCGCTCCCTTCAGGGCGGGGCGGGCGGGCGGCGGCCCGAAGTCGTGGTAGATCTCCTCGATGGCCACGCAGGTCTTTCGTTGGACGAACAGCGGGGCCGTCATGTCGTCCGGGGCCGATGCCTGAGCCGGGTCCTGCCCGGCACCCCCGGTAGGTGAGTCGCCATCTCGATCTCCAGTCAGTCGCTCATCGTGGGGAGGATTCCCCGCCCGTATGCATCGAGGGTCTCATCCTGCTGGTCGTGCATGAGGTAAATGGCAAACTGGTCCACCCCGAGGGTCTCCAGTTCCCGGAGGCGATGTACATGGGCCGCCTCGTCTCCCAAGATGCAGAAGCGGTCGATGATCTCGTCTGGTACGAAGTCGGTGTGCTCGTTACCGGTGCGACCGTGCTCGGCGTAGTCGTATCCCTGACGGCCCTTGATGTAGTCGGTGAGTGCGCCAGGCACCGTTGATCCGTCGGCGCCGTATCGCCCGACGAGGTCGGCCACGTGGTTGCCTACCATCCCGCCGAACCAGCGCACCTGGTCGCGTTGGTGGGCGATGTCTTCTCCGACATAGGCCGGGGCCACCACGGTGATGGTCAGCGACTCGGGGTCCCGACCAGCGGCTGCGGCCGACTTCCGGACCGCGGCAATGGTCCATTCGGCGATCTTTGGGTCAGCCAACTGCAGCACGAATCCGTCAGCCTTACGGCCGCACAGGTCTAATGCCTTGGGTCCGTAGGCGGCCATCCACATGGGGAGCGAACCATCGTGGCGCCACGGAAAGGTCTGGGTGGTGCCGTTGTACTCAACGGTGTCGCCCTCGGCCAGACCCTTGATCACCGCCATGGACTCCTCGAGGGTGGCCAGGTTGCAGGGCTTGTTCCCTATGACCCGCATGGCTGAATCGCCGCGACCGATGCCGCACACTGTGCGCTCGCCGTACATGTCGTTGAGGGTTGCGAACAGCGAGGCAATGACCGTCCAGTCGCGGGTCCCCGGATTGGTCACCATGGGGCCGACCACCATCTTCTCCGTAGCGGCCAGCATGGCGCTGTAGATCACAAACGGTTCCTGCCAGAGGACATGGCTGTCGAAGGTGTATGCGTGGGTGAAGCCCAGGGCTTCAGCCCGGGCGGCCAGTTCCACGACTCTCGATGCAGGGGGGTCGGTCTGCATGACCACTCCGAACTCCATCAGCTTCGCCGTCCCATCAGTCGTTACGAGGAAAGCCGAGGTCGACGCCGTTGGTCGACGGATCAGGCCACCGGCTGGTGACCACCTTGGGCCGGGTGTAGAAACGCAGTCCCTCCGGCCCATAGATGGTGTGATCACCGAACGCCGAATCGTTCCATCCGCCGAACGAGTGATACCCCACTGGTACCGGAATGGGCACGTTGATGCCAACCATGCCCGCGTCGGCGTCCTGCTGGAACTGTCGGGCCGCGCCGCCGTCACGGGTAAAAATGGCAGCCCCGTTGCCGAAAGGATTGTCCCGGATCATCTGGGCGCCCTCTGCGTAGGAGTTGGCCCGCACCACCGACAGCACCGGCCCGAATATCTCGTCGGTGTAGACGCTCATGTCGGTGGTGACGTGGTCGAGCAGCGAGACTCCCAGAAAGAAGCCGTCGCCTTCGAACGTTTGGTCACGACCGTCGACGACCACCTGGCAGCCTGCTTCGGCGCCGGCCTGAATGTAGCCGGCAACCCGGTCCCGGGCCTCCCGAGTGATTAGCGGGCCCATCTCCGATGAGGGGTCGCTCGCCGGACCGATGACCAGCTTTTCCATGCGGACCCGGATGGCCTCGACCAGTTGGTCGCCTACATCCCCCACGGCGACGACCACTGAGATGGCCATGCACCGCTCCCCAGCCGAGCCATAGGCCGCCGACACCGCTGCATCGGCCGCCATGTCAACGTCCGCGTCGGGGAGCACGACCATGTGGTTCTTGGCGCCGCCCATGGCCTGGGCTCGCTTGCCGTTGGCGGTCGCCGAGGCGTACACGTACCGGGCGATCGGCGTGGACCCGACGAAGCTCACCGCCTTCACGTCAGGATGCTCGACGAGGCGGTCCACGGCCACCTTGTCGCCGTTGACCACGTTCAGCACGCCCGGGGGGAAGCCGGCTTCCTGAAAGAGTTCAGCGACGAACATCGGTGCGGAAGGATCCCGCTCGGATGGCTTGAGGATGAAAGTGTTCCCGCAGGCAATGGCGTTGGGGAACATCCACAAGGGGACCATGGCCGGGAAGTTGAACGGCGTGATGCCAGCCACCACGCCAAGGGGCCGGCGCACGGTGTAGACGTCCACCCCGGTGCTGGCGCCCTCGCTGTGGAAGCCCTTGAGCGCATCGGCTATGCCGCAGGCGAACTCCACATTCTCGATGCCCCGGGCCACCTCACCACGGGCGTCGTCCAGCACCTTTCCGTGCTCGGCCGATAAACGTGCCGCCACCTCGTCGGCGTTGGCCACCAACAGGTTGCGGAATTCGTACATCAACTTGGTACGGCGGGCAAGCGACACTTCGCCCCATCCGTCGAAGGCACCTCGAGCCGAGGTGACCGCGGCATCCACCTCAGCCGCCGACGCCAGAGCGACCGTCCCGGTCTGTTGGCCGGTGGCCGGATCGAACACCGGACCGACATTGCCGGACGTGGACGCCACGGACCGGCCGTCGATCAAGTGCTGGATCTCGTTCATCGATTTCTCCTTCGGGAGGCGGGCCGGTCAAGGCCACCGGGAACTGGTGTCGACTTGGGCCTACTGGAGATAGGTCGACAGGCCGCGTCGGAGATAGGCCCCGTGACCCTTCTCGCCGTGGTAGGTGTCGTCCTCGATCAGAACCCGCCCCTTGGACATCACGGTGTCGACCTTTCCGTCGATCGTGTAACCCTCGTATGCCGAGTAGTCCATGCTCATGTGGTGGGTGTCGACCGAGATCTCGGTCTTGGCCATCGGGTCGTACAGCACGATGTCAGCATCCGAACCGGGGGCGATCACACCCTTCTGCGGATAGAGACCGAACATGCGGGCCGGCGTGGTCGAACACGTCTCCACCCACCGCTCCAGACTGAGCTCACCCATGGCTACCCCCTGGTAGATGAGATCCATCCGGTGCTCGACACCGCCGATCCCGTTGGGGATGGCCCGGAAGTCGTCCTTCCCGAGCTCCTTCTGGTCCTTCATGCAGAATGGGCAGTGGTCGGTGGCCACGATGGCCAGGTCGTTGGTCCGCAAGCCACGCCATAGGTCGTTGTGGTGGGTGTGCTCCTTGGTCCGGAGGGGGGGCGAGCAGACGTAGCCTGCGCCGGCGAAACCGGGGGCCCCGAGGTGGTCCTCCAGATTGAGGTAGAGGTACTGGGGGCAGGTCTCGGCGAACACGTTGTGCCCAGCGTCTCGGGCCTCGGCCACCCGCTCGAGGGCCTCGCTAGCCGAGAGATGAACAAAGTAGACGGGTGCTCCAGCCACTAGGGCCAACTGGATAGCCCGATTGGTGGCCTCACCCTCCATACGAGACGGCCGGGTGATGCCGTGGTACACGGGATCGGTCTGGCCCCTGGCGGCCGCCTGCTCGGCCAGCACGTCAATGGCGATGCCGTTCTCGGCGTGCATGGTGATCAGCGCGCCGTTGTTAGCCGCCTTCTGCATAGCCCGTAGGATCTGACCGTCGTCGCTATAGAAGACGCCCGGATAAGCCATGAACAGCTTGAAGCTGGTGATGCCCTCGTCTACCAGCGAGTCCATCTCCTTCAGGGCCGCGTCGTCAACGCCACCCATGATCATGTGGAAGGCGTAGTCCACGGCGCATTCACCCTCCGCTTTGGAATGCCAGAGGTCGAGACAGTCGCGGACGTTTTCGCCGGTCTTCTGGACGGCAAAGTCGATGATGGTGGTTGTACCACCCCATGCTGCGGCCCGGGTGCCGATCTCGAAGGTGTCACTGGCGAACGTGCCACCAAACGGGAGTTCCATGTGGGTGTGGCAGTCGATACCTCCAGGCACCACGTATTTACCGGTGGCGTCGATGACTCGGTCCGCGCCCGACTCGGCGGCCTGTGCCGGTGCAGAGCCCGGGGCCATCACTGCGACGATGGAAGTCCCGTCGACCAGCACCTCGGCGGCATGGCGTCCCGTGGCACTGACCACGGTCCCGTTCTTTATGAGTGTCGTCATGTTCTTCCCCCTTTAGTCCCCGTTACAACCTCTGACCGTCCAGACGTTCAGCCCAGACGTTCGATGATCCCGGCTAGCACCGTTCCAGCCTCGTCGATCTCCTCCTCGGTGACCGTCATCGGCGGCGCGATACGCAGCACGTTTCCGTACAACCCACCCTTGCCGATTAGCAGGCCGGCTGCACGTGCCTCCTCCATAATCCGTCCGGCGGCCACAGCATCTGGTTCGATGGTCCCGGGCTGAACCGTCTCCAACGCACGCATCAGACCCTTACCTCGTAGTTCAGCGACTGCCTCCGAGGCGTCGACGGCGGGCTGCAGGTGCCCAACTAGACGCTCCCCCATGCGAAGCGCGTGGCCCTGGATGTCGTGCTCGAGCATGTACCGGATTGTCGCCAAGGCACCGACACTGCTTAGGGGGTTCCCGCCAAAGGTGGACAGGGAGTTGCCCGGTAGCGAGTCCATCAAGTCTGCGCTTGCCACCAAGCCACCGAGGGAAAGTCCGTTGGCGACACCCTTGGCGAAAGTCAAGACGTCAGGCACGATGCCGTGGGCTTGGTATCCCCAGAAGTGCTCGCCAGTCCGGCCCCAGCCAGTCTGGACTTCATCGGAGATGAAGAGCACACCACGGTTTTCGAGTTCTTTCTTCATAGCCCCGAAGAAGCCGTCGGGGGGCGTGGCGAATCCGCCGACGCCCTGGATGGGCTCGGCGATCATGGCCGCTACGTCGCCCGAGGTCATCATGTCGAAGACTTGGGTGAGGTCGTCGACGCAGGCAGCCGTGTAGTCCTCGTCGTCGAGGTGGCGGAACGGGCTACGCAGTCGGTAGCCGCCATGCACGTAGTTGACCGACATCCCACTGACGCTGGTCGGTGACCAGGACCTCTGGGCTGTGATGGCAATCGTGGTGAACGAACGTCCGTGATAGCTGTTGCGCATGGCCAGGATCTGGTTTGACCGTCGAGCCGCCGTCGCCAACATGAGGGCGGCATCGTTGGCCTCTGTGCCCGACGTGGTGAAGAACACCTTGGCGTCGGGAATGCCCGACAGCCTGGCAATCTCTTCGGCCAACTCGATCATGCAACCCGATAGGTAGAGCGTGGAGGTGTGGAACGTCTTGGGTGCCTGCTCCTGGACGGCCTTGGTGACCTCAGGGATGTTGTAGCCAAGGCTGGTGGTGAGGATCCCGCCGAAGAAGTCAAGGTAGCTGTTTCCCTCGACGTCATAGACGTGGCGTCCCTCTCCCCGGTCAAATGAGATCGGAGGGTCGTAATAGAGCGCCAGCCAGTTCGGCAGGACGGCCCGGTGCCTCTCGAGTAGTTCGGCATTGGTGGTCATCGCGTCTCCCGCGGTGTGATCGGGCCCCTCGGGGCGAAATCGCTTCAGGCCTGTGTTAGCGGGTCGTACATGTCAGGACGACGGTCCCGGTAGAAGGCCCACTGGTTACGTACCTCATCAACCAGTTCCAGGTCGAGGTCGCGCACGATCAGTTCCTCGTCCTGGTCGGAGCAGACGTCGCCCACAAACTGTCCGCGAGGGTCCACGAAGTAGGTAGTGCCGTAGAAGTCGTTGTCACCCAGATCCTCGACCCCGACCCTGTTACTCGCGCCGACGTAATACATGTTGGCCACTGCCGAGGCGGGCTGTTCGAGTTTCCAGAGGTAGGAGGACAGGCCGCGACTGGTGGCCGACGGGTTGAAGACCATCTGGGCCCCATTGAGGCCAAGCGCTCGCCATCCTTCAGGGAAGTGGCGGTCGTAGCAGATGTATATCCCGACCCGACCGACGGCGGTCTCGAACACGGGGTAGCCGAGGTTCCCGGGACGGAAGTAGAACTTCTCCCAGAAGCCCTTGACTTGGGGGAGATGGGTCTTGCGATACTTGCCAAGGTAGGTGCCATCAGCGTCGATGATGGCCGCCGTGTTGTAGAGGAACCCCTCCTGCTCCTTTTCGTACATCGGCAAGACGAGCACCATGCCATGCTTGGCTGCCAATTCTTGGAAACGCTTCGTGGTCGGACCGTCGGGGATGGCCTCGGCGTAGTCGTAGAAGGCGGCGTCTTGGACCTGACAGAAATAGGGACCGTAGAAGAGTTCCTGGAAGCACATGACCCGAGCGCCGGCCTCAGCGGCCTCAGCCAAGTACTTCTCGTGGAGTTCGATCATCGACTCCTTGTCACCGGTCCAGCCCGTCTGGACCATCGCTGCCCGTACTTCGCTCGCCACCTTCGCCTCCTACATCCTCAGTGTCCATGCCGACGCAACCTCCTCAAGGTCGGAGCGGAACTTGCCGGACCGGCCCTTGCAGCGCGTCGCGGCGGCCGACAGTAGTGGCAACCTGAACAGATGGTCGGACCCGGGGAAACGTTGGACGATATGGATGGGCTCCTCGACTGGCCGGCCCTACAGGCCTGGCTCACTAGAAGCCCAGCGCCAGGCAATGGTGCAGTGGTGGCCTTCCGGGAACTGGCGGGCGGCACCCAGAACCACCTCTTCCACCTGACCCGCGAGGATGGGACGGCGATGGTCCTTCGACGACCGCCCCGACATCCCCGGCCCAACAGTGACGAGACGATGCTCCGGGAGGCTCGAGTGCTAGCCGCCCTGTCGGGAAGCGATGTCCCCCACCCAGCGTTCTTCGCTGTGTGCGACGACCCGTCGGTGATCGGAACGTGCTTTCACATCGGCGATGTCGTCGACGGGTTCAACCCTGGGTCAGGCCTGGAGGGGCGATACGACGACCCGCGCTGGCAGCATGAGTTTGGCCTGTCGATGATCGACTCCATCGCCGCGCTGGCCGTCGTGGAGCCGTCGACTGTTGGGCTCGGGGACCTCGGGCACCCCGACGGCTGGCTTGAGCGACAGGTTCCCCGATGGCGATCACTACTCGAGTCGTACGCGGATACTGAGGGCTACGAAGGCCCGAACCTTCCTGATGTTGACCGGGTGGGGATCTGGCTAGACGAGCATCGTCCACGCGAGGCAAGGATCCGGATCATCCACGGCGACTTTCACCTGGCGAACGTGATGGCCCGACACGACCGTCCGGAAGTGGCAGCCATTGTCGACTGGGAACTCACGACCTCGGGGGACCCCCGCCTCGACCTGGCTTGGCTGTTGGCTACCTCTCGGGGGGTCGGTTCGTTCCCCGCTGGTGCGCCTGGTTTTCCTGAATGGCGGGAGCTAGCAGACCGGTATGCGGACCGAACAGGCCTCCCCCTTGACGATTTGGCCTGGTGGTGGACGCTGGCGTGCTACAAGCTCGGCATCATCCTTGAGGGAACCAACGCCCGGGCGGCGTCCGGACGCGCACCGGCTGAGACTGGTCGCGACCTCCACGACCGCGCTATCCAACTCCTTACCATGGCGGGCCAATTGGTCGACGGGGTCCTGCTGTGAATAATCAGGCATGAGACGCCGAGACTTTCTGACCGGGCTAACTGCCTCCGCGGTGGGCCTGACCGCCTGTGGATCGTCGGCACCCACGGGAAGGGCGTCTGGTCCGACATCCGTGCGGTCGACCCTCCCCGACCTCGTGGACTGGCGGATCACCCGGTGGCGAGCCGACCCGTGGGCACGCGGTGCTTACTCATACCTCGCTCCTGGGACATCTTCCACGACCCGCAAGACCCTGGCCCAACCGGTCGACGCTCGTATCTTCTTCGCCGGAGAGGCGACCGATCTGGACCACCCGGCCACCGTGCACGGAGCTCTAGCGTCGGGTCGCCGTGCCGCCGCCGAGGTGTTGGCGACGGCAGCTCCAGGACCGGTCGTGGTGGTCGGCGCCGGCGTGGCCGGCTTGGGTGCTGCTCGCGACCTCGTAGCAGCCGGTCGGTCGGTTGTGGTCTTGGAGGCCCGTGACCGGATCGGCGGGCGCGTTTGGAGCGTGGACATGGGCGACGCGGTAGTCGACATGGGCGGCTCGTGGCTTCATGGGCTCCGGGACAACCCGGTCACCGGGATTACCGAGTCGCTCGGAATTGAACTGGTCCCAACGGACTACGAAGACGCCCTGTTGTTCGATTCGAACGGCGCTCCGGTGCCGTGGGTCCGTCTGGATGACCAATACGAGGCCGTCAAGGAACTGCTTGACGGAAGTCGCTCCACCGGATCAATGGCCACCGCAGTCGAACAAGTGCGTAACAATTTCAGCGGCGATGACCGGCGGTTCCTCGAATACGTGCTGTCCTCAGAGATCGATCACTGGTTCGCGGCGGGTCCCGAGGACCTTGCCTTCTCCGGGGTGCACGAGGGCTCGTGGTCCCGAGGAGGAGACGCTGTACCTCGGACGTCGTACCGGCCGATCATCGACTGGTTGGCCACCGACCTCGACGTACGACCGGGGCAGCCAGTTCGCAACATTCAAACGTCACTCCACGGGGTCACCGTCACATCCGATCAGGACGAGCACCGAGGCGGGGCAGTGGTAGTCACAGTCCCATTGGGGGTCCTCCAGGCCGGGACCATCCACTTCCAGCCAGCTCTTCCCGCGCCCAAGGCCGCGGCCATTGACTCCCTGGGGATGGGCGTCATGGACAAGGTGATCCTGCGCTTCGACGAGGTCTTCTGGGATCCCGAAGTGGACCTGTTCTCCCATGCCTCGGACTCACCGGGTCGCTTCATTGAGTGGTACAACGCCGTCCCCTGGACGGGTCGACCGGTGCTTGTGGGGTTCAACGCCGGACGGCCCGCCGACGAGATGGAAACCTGGTCTGACGACGAGACCCTCGCTGCCGCACTCGATGTGCTGGGCAGAATCCGATGGTGACCGTCGATGACCGGCACACTGATCCCAAGAGTGAAGTTTACTTTGGGTGAATCCCTGCCACTGGCCCCTTGCCGGATGGCGAGTCGAGATGACCGCCGAGAAACGAGCCAGCCTGCAAGCCGAGGCGTCGAGGTGGGGCGAGACCCCGTGTCAGGAATTGGCGTCATCCGTGGACGCCGTAAGTTCGGCCGCTCGGAGATCTCTTGGAGCCAGCTCAATGTCCGATGGCGATGCCAACTCGTCACTACCCACGCCCAGGTCCGGAAACTTCCGCATTGTGGGCATAAGACGGTCGTCGACCGACCCCACCAGCCTGTTGTAGGCCCCGATCGCCGTCCCGAGGCCGCGCCCCGTCTTGTCAACGTGGTCCAACAACGTCCCCACCCGGTCGTACAGCTCGGCGCCCAATTCGGCGATTGTCCGGGCGTTGTCGGCCAACCTGGCCTGCTGCCAACCACCCGCCACCGCCCACAGTAGGGCTAGCAGGTTCACCGGCGAGGCCAGGAGCACACGCTGGTTCATCGCCTCCTGGAGGAGCCCGGGCTCAGCGCGAAGGGCATCGGCCAGAAAGGACTCACCGGGCACGAATAAGACCACGAACTCGGGCGACGGCTCACCATCGGCCTCCCAGTACTTCTTCCCAGCCAGAGCCTTGACGTGCATCTCCAGGGCCTTGGCGTGAGCCTTGAGTTCGGCATCGACCACCGTCTGGTCGGTGGCTTCCTGGGCGCGCAGGTAGGCATCTAGAGGAACCTTGGCATCCACGAACAGTTGGGCACCGTTGGGGAGGCGGACCTTCACGTCAGGCCGGATCCGGTCGCCGGCGCGGTTCTGGGCCGTCACCTGTTCGGTGAAGTCACAATACGGCTCCATCCCGGACAGTTCGATGACGTTCCGCAGTTGGTTCTCGCCCCATGCACCGCGGGCCGAGGAGGAACGTAGTGCCTCGGTCAGCGTGGTAGTGCTGGTCTGCAGGTCCGACATCTGGCGTCCCAGTTGGAGGGTCATGGCGCCCACCGCGCCCTTGTCCTTCTCGTGGGCGGTCTGGAGGTGTCCTACCGTCTCACCCAGCTTCCGGATCTGCTCACTAAACGGATCCAACAATCCCTTGGTCTTCTCGTGGACCGCCCCCATCCGTTCGGCGGCCAGGGTCAGAAACTGATCGTTGTTGTGCTTGAGAGCGTTGGCCGCCGACTCGGCCACCTGAGTCCCGACCTGGGCGCGGACCTCGGCGCCGATCTGGGCAGCTAGTGCCGTGGCATCCACCAATGGCGCGTCTTCGACCCCACCCACAGGTGTGGGCCGTCGTACGGCCCACACGACGGTCACGACGGTCACGAGGACCGAGAAGACGGCTACCAGTACCAGTGCTGTTTCCATGAGCCGAACGTAGACGCGCCTTATGACATAGGCGCGGAGGATCCGTCAAGTCGCCCACCCGGCAGGATCAATGGCGCACGCGAGCCCATCCCAGGCCCCACCAGCCATACGACTGGTCGCGTTGGCCCGGGCCACCTCGATGAGACGGGCTACAGCGGACCGGCCGTCCATCCTCGACGAATCAAAGCCCCCCTGTTCGTCGACCTGACGTACCCGAAGGGTCCTTGCCACACCATCATCGAACGGCCCGCCTCCGGATGATTGACCCCTGGACCAGCCGTCCCAGAACGAAAGGTTCATCTCGGTATCCCCTTGAAATGAGCTGAACACCAGGTTCGTCGAACCAACAGTCGCCCAGACGTCGTCGACTACGGCTGTCTTGGCGTGCACGTAGATCTCCTCGACACCCCACGACCGCCGAACCGCGGGCGCCGAGAGGCAGAAACCTTCGTAGGCCCCAAGGGCAGCCAACGCCTCGTAGCCCGCGGCAATTCCCGGGTGGGTCCGAGCCGCGGCTAATTCGGGCATCGGATCCCCGGGCACTGAAGCCACCACCAGAACCCCCCGCTCTAGCGCCTCGCGCAGTGCCACGAGCACCACCCGGCTGAGCAGGACCTGATCCTCGATGTAGACGTACTCTCGGGCCGCGTCGATCGCCGCCAGGTACTGCTCCCGTACTGAGTTCTCGCCATCCGGGAGGTCGTCATACAAGCCGGGCAGGACACTGCGTTGGACTTGGGCGATCGTCGCCCCGTCCTCGGCCGGCAGTTCGCCCAGGACTCGACTAGCTAGGTCATCGGTCCCGCCATCGGGCCACGAACCATGGGTCCGGTCCCGCTCGGAGGCGCCATTCCACCTCATCACGAAGTTGTCGTGAACGTCAGCCACACACGGACCCCGGACCAAGCAGTGCACGTCGTGGATGTTCGAATACCGTTCCCCCGGAGCGAAACCCAGCGACGAATCCGGCTGGACGTGGTCTCGGCCGGCCATCGACCCTCGGGTGATGTTGATGCCACCCACGAAAGCCACCGCGTCAGGCGTTCCGGCGTCGACCAACCAGACCTTCTGGTGCTGACAGTTCCGACCCACAGCATCCCACCTGACGCTCCACATGGTGCCTCGATCCGCCAGCAGTTCGGCCGAGGCCCTGTCACCGGGGAAGACGTCGTCGGCCCCCGCGCCATGGCCCTCCGGATGCCAGGCCAACACACGTACGTCGATCCCGCGCTTCTTCGCAGAGTCCATTAGCTCCAGAAAAGTGCCACGCCCTCCTGGAAACCGCGCCTCTACCTCAAGGAAAGCGACACAAACCCACACCGAAGTTGTTGCCAACTCAACCGCGCTGGCAATTCGTTCAAAGGCGACCGCACCGTCAACCAATGGTTCGACCAAGTTTCCCGATCGCACCGGAAAGGCAGCATGAGCGGGTGGCGGATAACGATCAAGAACCTCGTCCACAGTTGAAAGTTAGGTCGCAGACTCGCGATGACCAGCACGCAAGGCCATAGGGTTCGCAATCGTGGGCAAGGCGCTGGTTATTGAACACGACGAAACCGGCCCAGTTGGTGGCGTCGGCGAAAGACTTGTCGAACACGGCTTCGAACTACACCCCTTTCGCGTCTTGGACGACCCATCAGAACCCTTATGTACCAAGGAGTTTCCCGATCCGACCATCTACGACCTTGTCGTGGTGCTCGGATCCCAATGGTCGGTCTGCGAAAAGGGACCTATCGAATCTTGGATTGACCGCGAGATCGAACTAGTTCGAAACGCACACAGATCTGGCACACCCGTCCTCGGCCTGTGCTTCGGTGGTCAAGTACTGGCTGCTGCCCTGGGCGGTGGGGTAACCAAGGCGGATCGACCAGAGATCGGCTGGTACGAAATCGAGTCGGACCAACCAGAAATCGTCTCACCGGGACCTTGGTTTGAATGGCATTACGATCGGTTCTCAATCCCTGACGGTTCCGTCGAGGTTGCCAGGTCCGAGGTCTCATCCCAGGTTTTTCGCTGCGACAAGAGCGTCGGCACCCAGTTCCACCCAGAGATCACCCCAGAGATCGTTGCTAGTTGGGCCGTTGTGGGTCATGAGGAGTTGGCCAAACTCGATATCGACCCAGAACCGCTGATCGCTGAAACAGTCGATCGCCAGGCTGACGCCCGCCGAAGGGCAGACCTCCTAGTCGACTGGTTCCTTGAGTAGCCAGGAGAGCCATGTCCCAAAAAGGGGCGACGATGCCTGACATCCAGATACTGGACAATGACATATGGGCGACACGGATTCCCCATCCCGAGTTCAAGATGCTTCGCGCCCAGGACCCTGTCGCATGGTTTGACGAGCCAGATGGGAACTCTGGCTTCTGGGCCATCACGCGTCTCGATGACCTTGTGGCGGTTCACCGCGACCACCGAACCTTTTCCTCCCAGGTCGGGGGCACCGAACTGGAAGAACTAGAGAGGGATCCAGAAGCCCGCGAGGCACGACGGACAATGCTGGAAACCGACCCTCCGGAGCACACCAGGATCAGAAAGCTGGTCTCTCGCAGCTTCACTCGGCGAGCTATCGGAAAATGGGAGAGCACAGCTCGCGCCCTCATCTCAGAGACCATCGACGGGGCCCTTGCCGAAGGCAAGGTCGACTTCGTCGATGCAGTCGCTCGACGTCTCCCGATCCAGATGATCAGCAAACTGCTCGGTGTGCCCGACCGGGATGCCGAGGAACTGTTCCACTGGGCAGACTCAGTCGTCTACCACGCTGATCCCGACTTCTCAGACGTGTTATACGACAAGGACGACACGGACCCCTACCGACTGCTCCCGTTTCGAAGCCCCAACTCTCTAAAAGTCTTCGAATACGCCCAGCAGCTAGCCGCCGAGAAGGAAAGGAGACCCGAATCTGACGTGGTTTCGATGCTCGCGGCCTCTGACGACCTGACTCCCCTAGAGTTCCAGACCTTCTTTCTCCTGCTGGTTATCGCAGGAAATGAGACCACTCGCCACAGCCTGAGCCACGGCGCCCTGGCTCTGGCCGAATTTCCGGACCAACTGCACCGGCTGCGAGAAAGCCACGAACTGATCGACACGGCTTCCGAAGAAATCCTTCGATGGGCCTGCCCCCAGATCCATTTCAGGAGGACCGCTACCTGCGACACGACTCTGGCGGGAGTACCTATCTCCGCCGGGGACAAAATCGTTACCTGGTACATCTCAGCCAACTACGACGAGCACGCCTTTACCGACCCATTCACGCTTGACCTGGGCAGAGATCCCAATCCACACGTGACTTTTGGAGGTGGGGGCCCACACATATGCCTCGGCGCCTGGTTGGCCAGATTGGAAGTGCGGGTCTTCCTAGACGAGATCGCAAAGCGGATAGACCGCATCCACCTCGAGGGCGAGCCAGAGCGCATCCGTTCGAACTTCATCAATGGCTTGAAGTACCTACCGCTCGAACTGGAGGCGTCTCGCTGACTGCCGTCAACAACCTCCACCGAAGATCAGGCGTTCCGCAGCCGCGACGAGTTCGCCAATGGAATGCTCGTCTGCCGTGCCAAAGACATAGCGATCTGGGCGGATGAGGACTGCAGCCTGTCCAGCGAGGAGGAGACCAAGGCCGCCGTCTAGATCAACCAGATCGTCAACGAGGACCGTTTCGCACCAGTTCCCTGTCTGATGAGGAACCCGGGACAGTAGGTACCAGTCCGAGCCGCCAACATCGTCGAGTAGCACCGGTGACCCATTGGCTAGGACCATTGGTTGGCGTGCCTGGTGCCCGATCCTGTCGTCAGGCCCTGAGGAGAAGACCCCCTCCGTTAGCGGCGGAAGACGCGACCACCGCTCCGCTTCGTTCGCATCAGGAGCGGGAAACTCTGCGACCTGTCCTGAGACGATGCGACCGGCTTCGATCGACATGGCGATGCATCTCTCTACATGGCTGCGACGCTCCATTTCGTAACTTTCCAAGAGTTCCTCGGGAGCCGCGTATTGGAGGACCGACTTCAGTTTCCAGGCGAGATTGGCGGCGTCACGAATTCCTGAACACATCCCTTGGCCGATAAACGGCGGCATCTGATGAGCCGCGTCGCCAGCCAGAAAGAAACGGCCATCCCGCCAGCTTTCAGCCACGACTGCGTGGAACCGGTAGGCCGTGGCTCGAACAATTTCCCCGACATCCTCGGGAAGCCACGGTCGGAGTAGTTCGCGAACTCTTCGATGATCTTCGTACTCTTCGTGGCTCTCACCATCCATGAGCTGAAACTCCCAGCGGTGATGGCCATGAGCGGAAGGCACGTAGGTCGCCGGCCTACCCACATCACAAACCTGCTGGATCAGCGAAGGAAGGCCGGCATCACCATCAAGCATCAGATCCACTACGAGCCAGTACTGGTCAAAGCCCCAGTCCGCCAGACCGATACCCAGATTGCGGCGGGTGCTGCTCGAGGCTCCGTCGCAGGCGACAACGAACTGCGCATCAACGGAGTCCAGGTCGGTTACCTCTGAACCAAGGAACAACTCGACACCAGGGAACCTCTCGAGGCCTTCACGAAGAACACGGTCTAGTTGCGGCTGTTGAAATACGTAGTCCTCGAACCACCCGAGTATCGGCGACCTCTCGAAGTCCTCGTAGGTAAAGAGCCTCTCCCCTGCGGAGTCGACAAACTCCATCCCTCGGCTTGGTTCGACCAGTTGTTGTATCTGGTCCGAAAGGCCCGCCCCCTGGAAGATCCTCATGATCTCCGCGTCCAGATGACAGGCACGAGGAAGCGGATATTCATCCATAGAGGCCTCGTGGACTGCTGTCTCCACTCCGGCTTGTCCTAGAAGGTTCGCTAGTAGAGCGCCGACCGGCCCACAACCGATTATTGCGACCTGCGGCACGTCCCTAGTGGGCTAGGTCCGGTACTGCGTCATGCCAACAGGTCGTCCCCCAGGTAACTGCGAGCAGGGTGCAATCAGATCCGTCCATAGCCCCATGCCAGTGGGCCTCGCCTGGTGGAGCAACGACAAGGTGGCCAGGGTTGATGGTGACTGCTCCATCCTCCGACGTTCCCACTCGGGCTTCACCGGATACGACAAAGAGCAGCTGTCCACCGGGATGGTGGTGCCAGTTGGTCACCGCTCCAGAGTGGAAATGGACCAGAGCTGTGTCAGGTTCCTGGTCGTCCACTGCCGCATTGAGCATCTCTAGTTCGACATGCCCGGTAAACAGCCCCCCATAGCTGCTGTCTCGGTCGCCACCGGTCACGACGATCATGAAGGGTCTCCGGCCACAAATCGATTTCGGATCGTCCCGATTCCCTCTATGGCGGCCTCGACGACCTGGCCATCTTGCAGGTAGGTAGGTGGATCCATCGAATCGCCGACTCCACCAGTTGTTCCCGTAAAGATCAAGTCGCCCACTTCTAGCGTGACGTACCGGGACAGCCATTCGATCAGAGTCGGTACGGGAAAGATGAAGTCGCTGGTTCTCGCATGCTGGCGAAGTTCGCCATCAACGGTCAGAGATATTTCGAGATCGTCGCGATCCGGAAGGTCGTCCGGCGTAACAAGGACCGGGCCAACGGGCCCGAATCGGTCATAGCTCTTTGCCATCGAGAACTGCCGGATTGGAGGCCGGAACTGTTCGTTTCGGTCGCTCACATCGTTGCCTACCATCAGCCCAGCGATGTGATCCCAAGCCGCTGATCTCGGAATCCGGATGCCGCTACGACCAATGGCAAGGACGAGTTCGACCTCGTAGTCGACCATCTCCAGGTCGTGCATGAACACATCGTCCTGTGGGCCCGTGATGCAAGTTGAGAATTTGACCATCACATGCGGTTCAGTGGGGATGGCCTTGTTCGCCTCCTCTGCATGGCTTCGGTAATTGATCGCAATGGCAATGATCTTTCCTGGTCTCGGCACCGGCGGACCTAAGTCGGGCTCATTGACCTCCTGCGCCTGACCATCCAGTCGGACTTGGGCCAGCAGGGGATGGTTCCTGAGATCAACGAGTTCCATTGGGTCACTGGAGATCTCTCCACCGGTTGCCGACTCGACGTCGACAATCCGACCGTCGATGATCAGCGATCCCCGACCTTCCACGTTTGCTATATGCACAAACTTCCTTCCAAATCCGGTTTGTGAGTCGTCTACTTCTGGGCGGTCCAGCCACCGACAGGCTTTTCGAACCACATGTGCACCTGACCAGTCCCGGCTGCGGATTCGTACTCCGAATACCGAAGACCGGCCGCACTACAGGCACTCCCACCAAGTGCCCCGACCATCATCAGGTAGTGGCCGAAGAAACCCTCGGGGGCATGCCTTCTGTATTCCGGCTGATACTCAATCACTCGACGGTGGTCTCCTTGCTCCCACCATCGAAGCACCTTCTCATCTGCTTCGCGGGCTTCTGGAGTCCGAATGTTGTCGAGCGAAGCCGATTCATGGTCGGCGAACTCCCTCAGAGGCCAAAATCGATGGCTCAAGCCTCCAGAGGCGAGCAAAACAACGCGCCGATCGGACTTGTCGACCGCCTGAGCTAGGAGGTTGCCAAAGAGCAGAAAATCCTCTGGCGTCGCCGTTTGGCAAACCCCAACCGACATCCACCTTTCGTCACCCTGAAGAAACCCGAGAAGATTGATCGTCGGGTAATGAACCGGCAGGTAGGGATCATCGCTAGCCAGGACTCTGGTGTCATCCCTATCAGACGCTAGGGAATCGACCATGAGGGCAAGGTCGGGATCGCCGGGCATGTCGTATGGGACTTGGGACATCCCTCGAGGTAGTTCGTCGGATGTGAACTTGCCTGCCCGCCGCTCGTGGGAGGTGACCACGTGCTCCACGGTCGTGAACCAATGGGTGTCGAATACGACAACGGTGTCGGGCTTCAATCGATCTAGGCGCTCTGCACGCAGCCGATGAAGGCCTTCCACGAGTGAAAAGTCATTGCCATCGTTCAGTTCTCGGCGGAGAGCTTCCGGCATGACTATGGGTGGGACATGTGAGACAACGGCTGCACCGACGATCTCACCCATGGTCCGTACCTCGGTCGGTGATCGCTGGCGAACGCTGCATGTCGTAAACACTAATCGTTTGGGACCAAACGATTCAACCTTCTGTGTCGGCCCCAAGGCTGTCCAGAACCAAGGCAACCTCGGCGACAACGGTCGCTGGATTCACGAAACAGAAGCGAAGAACAGGCCGACCCTGCCACCGGGTCGGGGCACATGCCACAGTGCCAGCTTCGGCATGCTGAGCAGACCACTGCTCATAGTCGGCCATCTCCCACCCCGATCGTTCAAATAGCAATACCGAAAGTTCGGGCTGCATAACCAGTTGGAGATCCGGGCGTGTTCGAACCTCGTCTGCAACCTCCCGGGCGGTGGCCAACACGGTCTCCACCGCCTCCCGGTACCGGTCCGTCCCGTAGGTGGCCAAAGAGAACCAGAACGGAAGACCTCTGGCTCGACGACTTAGATGCACGGCATAGTCCGCTGGGTTCCACTCGGACCTATCGAGGGTTTCCAGATAGCCAGCGAACTGGGAGTGGGCAGAAGCGCCATATTCGGGTTCACGGTAGATAAGTGCGCAGCAGTCGTAGGGAGCAAAGAGCCATTTGTGCGGGTCCACGACGAACGAGTCGGCGTGCTCGATCCCAACAAAACGTTCGGCCACAGACGGTGCTACCAGTGCAGCGGCGCCGTAGGCCCCGTCCACATGCATCCATAGACCACGGTCTTGGCAGACACCGGCAATGCCAGCCAGATCATCGACGACGCCCGCATTGGTGGTACCAGCAGAGGCCACGACACCGAATATTCCCTCTAGATCCGAACGATCCAGGGTGCTAGCGAGGGCATCCCCGGTCATTCGCCCTTGGTCATCGACCGGCACCTCTAGTACAACGCAGTCAAGCACGCGGGCTGCCGCCCGGATGGAACTGTGGACTTCGGTCGTAGCTGCAAAGCTCCAACGCCTCGGCGAACCATCTCCGTGACGGGCCTTAGCCCGTTCGCGAGCAGCCACTAGCGCACTCAGATTTCCCACCGTGCCTCCGGAAACGAAGCACCCACCTGCGGTAGCCGGCCATCCCGCAAGCGAAGCCAGCCAGGCAAGGGCCTGGTTCTCGGCGGCAACAGCACCCGCACCGGCCTCCCAGGTTCCGGAGAAAATGTTTGCTGCACTGACTGCCAGATCAAAGACCAGAGCCGCCTCCGTTGGCGCAGCTGGGACATAGGCCAGGTTCATTGGGTTGTCCTGGGCACGGGTAGCCGGGACTACCACCTCGGTGAACAACCGCAGAGCTTCGTCACCGCCAATTCCCGCCGGGACAACCGTTTCGCCTAATGCGTCATCCAACTCGGCCGACGAACGATTGTGGAGCCTCGGGTCAGCACCCTCGACGAGACGACGGAGACTCCAGTTAGTAACAGAACGAAGCAATTTTCCATCATGCTGCCAATAGCGCTTAGGGGTCACCGGTTATCA
>JASLKB010000120.1 GCA_030747775.1 Acidimicrobiales bacterium
GCTGCAACCAGCACGGACTCCCGGGTAAGAAGCACGTAGAACAGGTTTCCGAGCGCGTGGTAGGTGGTGGCAGCGCCGGCGGCGAAGAACATCCGAATGTGGGCGGCGACCTCCTCGTCGTCGAGTCGCCGGCCGTCCACCTCCTGGTGGAGCATGGCCGAGAGCACGTCATCGGTCGGCTGTCTCCGCCGCTGCCCGATCACCGGGCCGAGATGCTCGTCAAATTCATCGCGAGCCGTCTGAGCAGCCTCCGGGTCACGCATGAAGCCCAGCAAGTCGAACGACCAGCGTCGGAGGCTCTCGTCATCGGCCGGGGGGAGGCCCAACTTGCGTCGGAGCACCCGGAACGGGAAGACGGCGCAGAACTCGGCCATGAGGTCGGCCCGGCCCCGCCCGATGAAGGCGTCTACGACCTCGTTCGCAACGGCCGCCAGGCCCCCGGCGTCGAAGCGTTCGATAGCACGGGACCGGAATGCCGGCTGCGCCAGTTGCCGATAGAGGTTGTGCTCGTCACCGTCCATGCTTTCGAAGGTGCGCCCCTGGACCGGTTCGACGACGATCTCATAGTGGGCGCCCGCGGGAAACCGCTCGTTGTCCCGGAAGGCCCCGACGACGTCCTCGCTGCGGGTCAGGAACAGGGCGGACCCGCCGTGGAAGGGAACCTCGACCACAGGGCCCATCTCGCGCACGGCGGCACACGCCCGGTGAAACGACTCGCCAGGTAGCTGGTCGCTCCCGAAGTCGGGCAGCGTGTCCGGAGGCATGGCCCACTCTCCCACGGCCCCCCACCCGGGAATCCGATGCCCGGCGTGACGATGTACGCGCAGCCGGACCAAGGCAACATCACAACCCCAGGGTTGCCCTCAGTGTTGATTGTGGATTTGTTCCACTGCGAGCTAGCCGCCTAGGGCCTGCGACAAGCCTTCCGGGTCGTCAGTACCAAAGGTGTAGTGCTTCCCGGCACCTTCGACCATCGTGACCTGGACGCCACTGCGGCCCCAGATACGCCAAAGCCATCCACCAGAAACCCGTCGAATGCCCCAGCCCTGCCAGGCCGAATGACGAACCACCTTGGCGGATGCGATGTCCGAACGTGCGATCTGCTTCCTCGGCCAGCCCCAACGAAACGCCACTTCGAGACATTCGGACGTGACGGTGACAGTAAGAGCCGAGAACGACCGCAGGACCACGAGAACTAGGAGGAACGCAAGGATGGCCCACGGACTGACTACCTCTACAGGCTTTCCGAGCACTATTGGTACTACAACGCCGGGCCCTGACGACACGACCAGCAGGCTTGTCAGCCAGACGCCAGAGACTTGTTGAGTGTGGTCGTAGTCCATGTCCCTAGGGTTCGTTGAACTGATCAGGCCTGGTCCTCGATGGGTCGAACGTGCCGGAGCCACAGCCCACCGCCGATGTGGGGGCGCGGGTCGTAGGAGCGATGCCCAAGCAGTCTTTGCACGCGTGGCGACCGGTCATCGAGTTCGCCAGGGGCGTAGTCAAGCGCGTTGGCCTCCTCGGGAGTGAGCCAGCCGACCACGAAGCTGAGGTGTAGTGCACGTCGCCAACGGTCGACAGTGCGGTTGGCCCCTCCCCCATGGAGGGTCTTCCCGGAGTACACGAAGGCATCGCCGGGGGCGAGTTCGGCTGGAACGGACTCTGCCTCGAAGTCGTACACCTCCAACTCGGGCCAGCGGTGGCTGCCAGGGACCGCCCGAGTCGCACCGAGCTCCTCGGTCACTTCCTCAAGCGCGATCATGGCGCTGATGGTCACCTCCGGCGTGTCGGGCCAGGTGGGTTCCACGTGTTGGAACCAATTGTCGGCGTCACGGTGTAGCACTTGAGCCGGCTCCCCTGGTCCAATCAACATGACCTGTGCCGTGTTGACCCAGTACGAGCCGCAGTTGGGCAGGAGGACGGCGTCCGCAAGGGCGGCGTAGACCTCGTTGTCGAGCAGATCGAAGTAGGCGGGTGTGATCCTGCCGAGGCTTGAGAAGCGAACAGTGTTCGCACCAACGAAGAACTTTCCCGCTTCGCCCATGCCCTGATTGGCGATACCTGGTCGGACGCCCTTCGCAAACGCCGTGGTTGCACGACGCAGTTCGTCTATCACGCCCCTGTCGACCATGCCCTCGACGACCATCCCGCCATCGGTGTCGAAGACATCAAGGGCTGACGCAAGCGAGCCTTCGGCCGGAAGCCTGGTAAGTGCCGGTGGCATCAATCCTTCTCCTCCCGAAGAAAAGCGTAGCTAGTCGCTCCATAGCGAACCTCGCCCAGGTTGGCATGATCAGGAGAACAGCCTCAGACCGCCAGTAAGGAATCTGAGGTTTGCGCAAGGTGACTTGCGCTAGAAGTCGCCCTACCCCTTCCGGCTCCCGCACCGACGAACCCCGGCCGGAAACCAGCATCAGGGCGGCTACAGGTCAAGCCGTATACCGTGCCGCCCATGACCGTCCACACCACCGCCGACGGACCGGTGACTGTCATCACCATCGACCGCCCCGAGGTTCGCAACGCCGTCGACCAGGCCACCGCCGAAGCCTTGGGCTCGGCATTTGAGGCAGCTGATACCGACGAAGACACCTCGGTCATTGTCCTCACCGGTTCAAGCGGCACCTTCTGCGCCGGGGCCGATCTCAAGGCCCTCTCAGGCGGTCGCGGGAACCGGGTTACCGAGCCCGAGGCAGCCGGAATCGTCAACTCGCTCGGCCCGATGGGGCCAACGCGCCGGATGCTGTCCAAGCCGGTGATAGCCGCCATCGAGGGCCATGCCGTCGCCGGCGGCCTCGAGTTGGCGCTGTGGTGCGACCTACGAATCGCCGCCACCGACGCGATCTTCGGCGTCTACTGCCGACGGTGGGGGGTCCCACTGGTAGACGGTGGAACGGTTCGCCTTCCCCGGCTGATCGGGCACAGCCACGCCATGGATCTGATCCTCACCGGACGGCCGGTAGGTGGCGACGAGGCACTCCGGATAGGTCTAGCCAACCGACTGTGCGAATCCGGCACGGCGCTGGCCACAGCCCTCGAGGTCGCCGGGGAATTGGCGACGTTCCCACAACGATGCCTCCGATCCGACCGCCTCTCGGCAATCGAGCAATGGGGGCTGGATCTGGGACCTGCGCTCGCCAACGAGGTCCGCCGGGGCATGGCGACCATCCACAGCGGCGAGACCCAGGAGGGTGCCACCCGCTTTGCCGACGGTGAAGGGCGTCACGGCTCATTCGCCGCGTTCTCCCCCGATACCTAGAGAAGCCCACCGAAGCCCGATCCCGGGCTGGAACGGCCTACTTGTCCTCGTGGGTACATGGGCCGTCCTGCCACCAACACCCCGAACTTTCCAGAGGAGTTACGAGATGGTCGTCGAGTAGGCGACCGTTGGAACGTTTCCGGCGATGTCGGTGGCGGTGGTCGCAATCTGGAGAAGCGACGTGCCTTTGACCAGATCCTGAGCCGCTTCGGTCACCGTCACGGTCACGACCATTGTTCCGTTGAACCAGTCGTGAACCGAACTCACGTCAGTCGTGCCCGAGTCGGTGAGTTTGTCGGCAGTGGCGTCGATGGTCACTGCCGGTGTGCCGTCGGCGCTCCACGTGGTGTTGAGGATTGGTTCGCTCATCGTGACAGTGATCTTGTGGACCGACTCTCCGCCCGTGAGCGCTGTGGCAGCCTGGACGGCGTCGATGCTGCCCGCAGTGACCTCTTCGGCAGTGAAGTCGACGTTGAACGCCGTGGTGGAGTTGAGGGTCGCCACCAGCTGGTCGGCAGTGTTGCGACTCGACGTGATGGCGATCGGCGACTGGATGACAATGGTCTTGTCAGTGTGGTCGACGAGCACACCAGTGACCGCTGTCCCTTCGATGAGCTGGACCGTCCAGTTCTCTCCGAGAACACCCGGATACTGGCCGGTGGACTTGGTGGTGACCTTGAAGTCACCCGTGCCAGCAGTGACATTGACGGCCGCAGTCGTATAGGTCGACAGGGTCATCTCGGCCGAGACGATCGTGGCTGCGGACCTATCGATGATCGGCCAGATGGTCCCTACAACCGTTGCGTGTGTGTTGACCTTGATCACATCGTCGTCGGTGAAGTTGTCCGCAGTAAGCAGCGCCCACCCCTTGTTGTCGAGGTTGACGGTCACTGATGAGACGGAGTTGGTGTTACCTGCAGCGTCGGTAATGACGAAGTCACTGGTTGCCGGCACGACGGCCCTGTCAAAGGTGATGTAGGCGTTCTTGGAGTCGACATAGGCAATGCCACCGGTGGGCTTAGCCCCTTCGACGGTGAACGACGAACTGACAGTCTGGATAGTCGACAGACCGTCTCCATCGGCATCGACGACGCCAGTCGAGACCAACGGTTCGACGGTCAACACGTCGTTGGTGGCCAGTGCCGAACCCAGGTACAACGTGGCCGAAAGGCCGTTGGATGCACACGTGATGTAGTGGCCCGAGAGCGCCTGGTTGTTGAGCTTGTAGTTGGCCTTCAGTCCCGCACCGGTGCCATCTGAACCCGAGGTCGACGACGTACAGGCAACCTTCTGTGAGAAGTTGAAGATCACCGATGACACGCCAAGACCCGGGTTAGCGGTCACGGTGGCCGCTGACTGCGTGATCTTCGACTTGGCGTCGGCCAGGGCCGCATCCGAGATGCTCGCATACGTACCGACAGCCCGCACCGATTCCAGGTGCGATCCCTTGGTCGCCAGATAGTTCGACGTGGTGGAGTTCAGCCAGTTACCTGCGTCCTGAAGCAGGACGACGGTGTTCTGGGATCCGACGGCCGGATAGTCGATTTCGGCCTGATTGCCGACCGATGCCAGGGCGGCTGAGACCATGGCGCCGTAGTGGGTGACACCCGAGACGAGGATGACGTTGTCGACGGTCCAACCGAGCCCGTCGAGAACGGTCAACTTCTCCGCCCACTTGGCGACCTCGACAGCCGTGTCGTAGCGGTCGACACCACCGATCCTGGTCACCTCGATCGCCACTGTCGTACCACCAATCTCGTTGGAGATCCCCTGGACCGTCGTGACGTGCGCTGCAGCGACGGCAGCAGTCCCGCCGAGGACCACGACCTGCTGGACGTCCAGATCGTCGTCGTCGAGCAGGTCAGTGACCGCAGCCGACAGCGTGTCGCCGACAAGTAGGACCGGGTTGATGTTGGAGTGGGCGATGGGACCGACGGCGAGCGCGTCGGGGAAGTTCAGGCCCGAAGCCAAGAAGACCATCTTGCCGCCGTCGTAGCTCCCGTAGGTACCGAGATGGGCGACCTTGCGGGCAACGGCGACCGCAGTCGCGTAGCGGTCCTCGCCGGCGACGCGGTCGACGGTATAGCCGAGGTCGACGATCGATGCCTCCACGTCTGCCGAAACG
Organism: Acidimicrobiales bacterium; assembly: GCA_030747775.1. GTDB lineage: Bacteria > Actinomycetota > Acidimicrobiia > Acidimicrobiales > MedAcidi-G1 > UBA9410. Next base: position 5,382 of record JASLKB010000120.1, read on the forward strand.
GCCGCCGTTCCACCGACGATGTACACGGTGGGGGCTACCGAGGCCAGGGGGGAGACAATCCGTCCCAGCGCCAATCCGGTCGCCGCCGAGAGTTCATCGGGGTCGGTCAGCAGTACCGGGCCGCCGACGACACCGGCCAGGGAGGCTGCGGGCAACCCGTCAGGCCAGTTGACGTCGGCCCCACTGACGATGACAGCCGACGGCGCGCTCGACGGGTATGCCTCAATCGCCGCCAGGGCTGACGTGGCGTAACGGTCTGCTCCTACCGTCCGGGTCGAGTAGGTGGTCTGGAGGGCTCCTGCGAAGCCCGCTGGAACAAGCGCAGGCAACAACACGAGAAGTACCAGAAAGGCTGCTTTTGTTATCCGCCTAGTCACCGTCAGCCCCTAGATCTTCTCCACTACTCATTGGCCCCTGCTCGTGGGCGGCAAATTCTCCTGCTATCACCGGGTCGACCTCGTCGGAAGGTTCCCCCGTACCGTGATCATTTGAGGCCCGGATACGCCAACTCGTGGCAATCGGGAAGGTGGAAACCGGGTGCTCGGCGTGGGTCACAGTGGTCGCGTGCTCGTGGACCACCAACCAAGAATTGCCGACCAGTCCCTCGATGCTGTAGCGATCAGGGTCCTTGCCACGGGTTGGCTTGACCCAGGTGAAACGGTCGACAGTTCCGTCGGAGATCACAAGCACTTCGCGCGGTGGACCAGGGACCTTGCGACGACGCCAGAAGGCAAGCAGGAAGGCTCCAAGCGTGGTGCCCGCCAGAAGCCGGCCGAGCGCAGACCACCAACCAAGCCCAGCAGCCAAGGCGGCTAGAGCCCCGGCAGCGATCACAACTGAGGTCGGGTTGACCAGATTTGAACCGCCGTTCGGGGCATTGGTAAGGGCTGCACTGACGCTGCCGTTTCCACCACCACCTTGCCCACCTGCTGAAGAAGTAGTGGTAGATGGTGGTTGAGTTGTAGTTGTACCCGCTCCACCGGACCCTGACCCACCCGTGCCCGCCGTGGCTGTGGTCGTCGGCGATGCCGCAGTAGTGGTCGTCGACGTTGCACCCGTGCCACCTCCAACCGCAGTAGTCGCGGGGGCAGCAGTCGTCGTAGTTGCCGTAGTCGTGGTCGGCGGAGCCGTCGTGGTGGTGATCGTCGGTGTCGTGGTGGTGGTCGGTGGAGCCGTCGTGGTCGTCGTCGGTGGAGCCGTCGTGGTAGTGGTCGTCG
>JASLKB010000121.1 GCA_030747775.1 Acidimicrobiales bacterium
GGCCATCCGGTCGGTCCGTAGTTTCAGGGTGGACACCATGCCGTCGAGGGCCAATAGGGTTAGCCGGACCGTGTCGCACGCATCGAACAATGGCTCCTTGTCCTCTTGGAGGTCCTTGTTATAGGCGAGAGGCAGACCCTTCAGCGTGGTCAGCAGACCGGTCAGATGGCCGATGAGCCTCCCGGCCTTGCCTCGGGCCAGCTCGGCGATATCCGGGTTCTTCTTCTGCGGGAGCATTGACGATCCCGTGGAGAAAGCGTCGTCGAGGTCCACAAAGTCGAACTCGGCCGTCGACCACAGGATCATCTCCTCGCCGATCCGCGAGAGGTGGACGCCTAGCAGGGCCAGGGCAAAGAGGGCCTCGGCTACGAAGTCCCGGTCGGAGACGGCATCCAGCGAGTTCTCGAACCGGGCAGCGAAGCCCAAGTCGACGGCCACACCGTCGGGATCTAAGGGGAGCGACGATCCGGCGAGGGCACCGGCCCCCAGTGGCGACACATCGGCCCGGTCACGGGCATCCAGCAGTCGGTCCACGTCGCGCGCCAGCGCCCAACCGTGGGCCAACAGGTGGTGGGCCAGCAGGACCGGTTGAGCCTGCTGCAGGTGCGTGTAGCCGGGGAGGTAAGCCTCGCCCGCCTCGTCGGCTTGGGCGGCCAGCGTGTTCTGGAATTCCGTCACGAGGCCAGCCAGGTCTGCCAGTTCCCGCAGTGTCCACAACCGGAGGTCGGTGGCCACCTGGTCGTTCCGACTCCGCCCGGTGTGCAACCGGGCACCAGCATCGCCGGCCAACTCGGTGACCCGCCGCTCTACAGCCGTGTGGATGTCCTCATCCGACAAATGGAAATCGAAGGACCCATCGGCCAGTTCGGCCTCGGTGGCGTCCAGCGCACTCAGCACCGATGCGGCGTCATCATCGGACATGAGACCGACCCTGGCCAACATCCGGACATGGGCCCGCGAGCCGGCCACGTCCTCCCGGTACATCCGACGGTCGAATGGCAGGCTGTCGTTGAGGGCCTGCAGGGCCTCACCGGGCCCGCCCTCGAACCGGCCGTGCCACAGGGTTGCCATGTCGATCAGCCTCCGGTCCTGGCGGCCCGCCGGGCTACCGTCCGCAACCTGAGGGCGTTGAGTTTGATGAAGCCCTCTGCGTCAGCTTGGTCGTAGGCGCCCTCGTCTTCTTCGAACGTGGCGATGGCCTCGTCGAACAGGGTGTCGACGGACTCTCGACCTGACACCTCAACGTTGCCCTTGTAGAGCCGTAGTCGTACCCGACCGTTCACGAAGGCCTGGCTGTGGTCGATGGCCACCTGCAGCATCTCCCGCTCGGGACTGAACCAGAAGCCGTTGTAGACCAGTTCGGCGTATCGGGGCATGAGTTCATCCTTGAGGTGTGCCACGCCCCCGTCCAACGTGATCGACTCAATGGCCCGGTGGGCCTTCAGCAGGATGGTGCCGCCCGGTGTCTCGTAGGCGCCCCGCGACTTCATCCCCACGAACCGATTCTCCACGATGTCGGTCCGACCAATTCCGTTTGCCCCGCCGATCCGGTTCAGTTCCGCCAAGACGGTGGCCGGTGTCATGGCTTCGCCGTCGATAGCCACCACGTCACCCTTCTCGTAGGTCAGGTCGACGTAGGTGGCCTCGTCGGGTGCCATCTCAGGGCTGACCGACCACCGCCACATCTCCCTGGTCGGCTCGTTCCACGGATCCTCCAACGGTCCACCCTCATATGAGATGTGCAGAAGGTTGGCGTCCATGGAATAGGGCGACTTGGTGCCCCTCTTCATCTCGACGGGGATTCCGTGCTTCTCGGCGTAGTCGAGCAAGCTCTGCCGGGACCCCAGGTCCCATTCCCGCCACGGTGCGATGATCCGGATATCGGGCCGCAGGGAGTAGGCACCCAACTCAAACCGAACCTGATCGTTGCCCTTGCCGGTGGCTCCGTGGCTGATGGCGTCGGCCCCCGTCTCATCGGCGATCTCGACTAGTCGCTTGGCGATGAGTGGCCGAGCGATGGAGGTGCCCAGCAGGTACTCCCCCTCGTAGAGGGCGTTGGCCCTGAACATCGGATATACGAAGTCCTGGACGAACTCCTCCCGGAGATCCTCAATGTAGATCTCGGTCACGCCCATGGCCTCGGCCTTGGTCCGGGCTGGCTCGAGTTCCTCGCCCTGACCAAGGTCGGCTGTGAAGGTCACGACCTCGCAGTCGTACTCCTCTTCAAGCCACCGGAGGATGATCGAGGTGTCCAGGCCGCCCGAATAGGCCAGCACCACCTTGTCGACGCCCGTCTTGTCCGTACCCACGTTCGATGTCTCGTTTCCGTTTCTTGCTTCGATCTGTGATCTTCGCGTGCGGCCGAGGACTACAGGCCCGCCAAGGCGCGGAGCCGGTCGGCCAGTGCAGCGCCCCTGACGCCCTCGGCCGCCACCACCATCAACGTGTCGTCGCCGGCCACCGTGCCGATCGAGCCCTCCAGCCCGGTCCGATCCAGTGCCGAGGCCACAACGTGGGCCGAACCTGGTGGGGTCCTCAGCACCACGAGGTTGCCGGACGACGTGACGTCGACCACCCATTCGCCAAGTACCCGCCGGAGCTGGTCGGCCGGCACGGCCCGATCGACCGGATGTTCAGGAATGGCGTAGACGCTGTGGCCTCCGGGGACCCGAACCTTGACGGCGCCCAGGTCGTCGAGGTCGCGCGACACCGTGGCCTGGGTCGAGTCGATTCCCTCGTCGGCCAGCAGGGCCACCAACTTCTCCTGGCTGGTCACCGCGTGGTCGCCCAGCAACCGTTCGATCCGGTGCTGGCGCTGATGTTTGCTCACGACGCCCCCCCTCCCAAAGTCGATCCACCATCACCTAGCAGGTAGGCCAGCATGCCCCGGGCGGCGTGCATCCGGTTGGCGGCTTGGGGCCAGACTCGGCTAGCCGACCCGTCGACCACGCCGTCGGTGACCTCCTCGCCCCGGTGGGCGGGCAGGCAGTGCAGGAACAGTGCCTGCGGTCCGGCCGCCTCCATGAGCGTCTCGTCAACCCGGAAGGCCTCGAAGTCCCGCAGCCGTCTGTCTGATTCGTCCTCCTGGCCCATGGACGTCCATACGTCGGTGTAGACGACGTCCACGCCGACCACCGCGTCGGTAGCCCGGTCAGTTTCGGTGAAAGTGACCCCGGCCGCACCCAGCCGGTCCCGGTCCACCTCAGGCAACCGGTAGCCGGGAGGACCGGCGAACCTGACCTCGACGCCCAGCATCCCGCAGGCCAAGGCCAGCGACCGGAACACGTTGTTGCCGTCGCCCACATAGGCGATGGACCGTCCAGCAAGATCGTGGGACGAACCGTCCGCCAGCTCGTCGGTGAGGGTGAGGACGTCGGCCAGGGCCTGGAGGGGGTGGGCGGCGTCGGAAAGCATGTTGACCACCGGGACAAGGTCCTCGGCGGCCATCCGTTCGACGGTGTTGTGGTCGAACACCCGGGCGCCGATACAAGCGTGGTAGGAGGCCAGCGTCCGGGTGATGTCCTCAACCGACTCGCGGACGTCCATACCTACCTCGGCAGCCTGGATGCACACCGGGTGTCCGCCCAGTTGGAACACCGCCATCTCCATGGAGTTGCGGGTCCGCGCCGACGGCTTCTCGAACACGAGTGCCATGCCCTTCCCGGCCAGCACCTGTGGTGGCGTCGGGCCGGCGGCTAAGGCCAGGACCAGGTGGAGTTCGTCCGCCGTCAGGTCGTCAATCTCGAGGAGGTGCCGCATCACGCCGCCTCCCCGACGGCCCCGGCTACCAGCACGTTGTCCAGGATTCCGATTCCCTCGGCCAGCTCACCGGACGAAACGGTCAGCGGGGGCGCCAGCCGCAGGGTGGTCGGGGTAACCCCGTTGACGATCAGGCCGGCGTCCAAGCAAGCCCGAGCCACATCGGCCGCCGTCCAGTCGACCAGCACGTCGGGAGCCAGTTCAGCGCCCAGCAGGAGTCCCAGACCCCGTACTCCGGCCACGCCGGGTAACGCCTCCAGCAGCGCCGTCAGCTCGGCCCCACGCTCCTCGGCCAACCGGGGGGCGTCGACCTCCTCCATGACCCGCAGGACCTCCCGGGCCGCTGCAGCGGCCAGCGGCTGGCCCGCGAACGTGGAGCCGTGGTCCCCAGGCTGGAACGCGGCAGCCACCTCGGCGGTCGCCCACACTGCCCCCACCGGGACCCCATTACCCAGGGCTTTGGCCACCGTCACAACGTCGGGCCGGATGCCGGCGTGGTGGAAGCCGAACCATGCGCCGGTCCGGCCCAGGCCGGTCTGGACCTCGTCCAGCACCAGCAGGAGGCCGCGTTCGTCGCACAGCGCCCGGAGGTCCCGCAGGAACCCGGAGTCGGCCGTATTGACCCCACCCTCACCCTGCAGAGACTCGATCAGAATGGCGCCCACGGACGGGTCGAGGGCTGCCTCGAATGCCGCCACGTCGTTCCATGCGGCGTGCCGGAAGCCCTCGGGTAATGGCTGGAACGGTTCGTGCTTCTCTGGTTGTCCGGTGGCGGCCAGGGTGGCCATGGTCCGGCCGTGGAACGACCGGAAGGCGGCCACTACGCCGTGTCGTCCCCGGCCGTGGAACTTCCGGACCAGCTTGAGGGCGGCCTCGTTGGCCTCGGCTCCGGAGTTCTGGAACAGGACCCGTCCCGGCTCATCGAGGTCGGTGCCCGACCGCACAAGTCGGTCTAGGCGTTCGGCCACCTCCAGTTGAGGCTCGGTCACGAACAGGTTGGAGACGTGCAGCAGGGTGGAGGCCTGTTCGGCCACTGCGGCGGCGATCCGGGGGTGGCTGTGGCCCAACCCGGTGACCGCAAGGCCGCACAAGAAGTCCAGGTACCGGTTCCCGGCGTCGTCGAACAACTCGGTTCCGGCGCCCCGCACGAAGGTCACCGGTGGGATGCCATAGTTCCCCATGAGGTGGGCGGCCCACCGTTCGGGACCTGTGGTGTTCACGATTCCGCCCCCTCGACGCCCAGGCCATCGGCGGCCACCCCGCCGTCGGGCAAGACCATGGTGCCGATGCCCACGTCGGTGAACAGTTCTAGGAGGAGCACGTGCGGGATCCGACCGTCGACCATGTGGGCTGAGCCCACCCCGGCCTCCACGGCATCCACGCAGGCATGGACCTTGGGGATCATCCCCCCACTGATCGCGCCATTGTCGATGAGGGCAGCCAGACCGGACAGGTCGATCCGCGAGATCCTCGACGAAGGGTCATCGGCGTCAGCCAGCAGGCCCTCCACGTCGGTCAGGTAGAGGATCCGTTCAGCCCCGAGCGCCCCGGCCACCGCGGCAGCCACCGTGTCGGCGTTGATGTTGTAGGCCTGTCCACTCAGATCGGCGCCGATGGTCGACACCACCGGGATGAGGTCCTCGGCCAGCAGCCGCTCGATGATGGCCGGATTCACTGATTCGACGTCGCCTACGAAGCCCAGTTCGGGGTTCCGGGCCGCTGCCCGGATGAGGCCCGCGTCCTCGCCCGAGAGCCCCACCGCCAGGGGGCCGTGTCGGTTGATGCTAGAGACGATGTCCCGGTTGACCTTGCCGACTAGCACCATCCGGGCCACTTCGAGAGTTTCGGCGTCGGTCACCCGCAGGCCGTCCCGGAACTCCGACTGAATGCCCAGCCGGTCCATGAGGGCTCCGATCTGAGGACCGCCGCCGTGGACCACCACAGGCCGGATGCCCACTGAGTGCATCAGCACTACGTCTTCGGCGAACTGGGCGGCTAGCTGGTCGTCGACCATGGCGTTGCCGCCAAACTTGACGACGATGACCGAGCCGGCGAACCGCTGGATGTACGGGAGGGTTTCCACTAGGACGGCGGCCCGCCGCTCCGGAGAGAAGTCGACGGCCGGGTCCATGGCGGCGGAGGCGGTCATGACGTCCTCATGTTCTCGTCGATGTAGGCGTGGGACAGGTCAGTGGTGACGATCCAGGCCGTGCCGTCGCCCTGGCCCAGGTCCACGTCAAGATCTAAACGCCGTCCGGCCATATGGACAGCCAGAGCCTTCTCGTCCACCTCGCGGGTCTGGCCCTCGGCGTAGATGACCTGTCCTCCATAGGAGATCGAGATGGCGTCGGGGTCAAAGGCAATGCCGGCCGCTCCCATCTCGGCGGCGATCCGCCCCCAGTAGGGGTCCTCGCCGTACCACGAGCACTTCACTAGCTGGCAGTTGGCAGTGTCACGCGCCCCTTTGGCCGCCTCGGCATCGCTGGCAGCACCGGTCACCGTCAGGAACACCGTCTTAGTGGATCCCTCGGCGTCGTCGGCCATCTGGACGGCTAGGTCCCGGCAGGCGTTGGCCAGAACCCCACCCAGCACCTCGGGTTCAACCGGTCCTGCAGTGCCGGAGGCCAAGAGCAACACAGTGTCGTTGGTGGACTGGGCTCCGTCTACGGTCAGACAGTTGAACGACACCTCGGCGGCCGACTGGAGTAGGCCAGTGGCGGTGTCCGGGTCGACGGCGGCGTCGGTGGTGGCGCTCGCGCGAGGTCGGGGCGCGGGACGTCCCAGAAAATGAGGCCGTCGCGCGGCGGCGACGCGCGCGCGCGAGACGCGGAGACGCGAA
>JASLKB010000122.1 GCA_030747775.1 Acidimicrobiales bacterium
CCACAACGGCACCCCCCTGGACGCCAGGTTCACCAACGTGGCGTTGGCCATGCGGGCCGCCGGCTATGACCCGGTGCTGTTTGGCCACACCGACACCACCGTGGACCCGCGGACGGTGGATCCCGATGATCCCCGCCTACAGGACTACGAAGGGGTGCTGCCCGGCTTCCGGTTGGGCCTTGAGCTCCCAGAACATCGAGATGCCTGGTATCGGTGGTTGGAGGCCCGGGGGTACGACGTGTCGGACCGGAAGCGGTTCCTGCGTCCTCGCGACGACCTGGAGGTGCCCGACGGTCGGGGGGCGTCTTGGCCGCCGCCCCCGTTCTCTGCCGACGAGACCGAGACGGCCTTCTTGGTCGGAGAGGTGGTCGAGGAGTTGCACCGGTTGGAGGCCATCGGAGATCCCTGGTTCATTCATGCCTCGATCTACCGACCCCATCCGCCGTTCACGGTTCCGGCGCCGTATCACGACCTCGTGGACCCGGCGACGGTGCCCGAGGCCATCGTGGACCATGGGCCGGCAGCAGAGGCTCATCCGTTCGTGACAGCCGCCCGGTCGTTCGGGGTGTACCGCCCGCCGGTCGATGACCTAGATCTGAGACAGGTTCGGGCCACCTACTACGGGATGATGGCCGAGGTAGACGCTCAGGTGGGTCGACTACTTGGAGCTCTAGACGACCTAGGGGCGGCCGACGACACTGTGGTAGTCGTGACCTCCGACCACGGCGAGATGTTGGGTGATCACGGCCTGATGTCGAAGTTGGGCTTCCACGACCAGTCCTTCCACATCCCGATGGTCGTCCGGGCGCCGATGTTCGGAGATTCGGGTGTTATGAACCGGCTGGTAGAGGGGTTCACCGAGAATGTCGACGTCATGCCCACGGTGCTGGACCTGGTTGGGGCGGAGGTGCCACGGCAGTGCCAGGGACGTTCGCTTCGCCCCTTCCTGGACGGCTCGGTGCCGGCCGGGACGATTCCCGACGGCTGGCGGACAGCCACCCACTGGGAGTTCGACTTCCGGGCGTGGGCGGGGTTGGCTGATCAGGTCGACCTCCCGGGTCATCGGTGCAACCTGGCCGTGCACCGTGATCATCGGGGTAAGTACGTTCACTTCGCGGGCTGGCCGGCGATTTTCTTTGACCTCGAGGTGGACCCCGATGAGCGTCAACCACTGGCTGATCATCCGGCGATGGGTAGGTATGCCGCGGCCCTCCTCGACTGGCGTATGGCCACTGACGAACAGGAACTCTCGGATCACCTGGCCCTACCTGGCGGGATGGTTGTGCTCGGCAACTGACCACCCCTGGGAGAGTGTGACCGGAGTCGCTGTGGATTTTCTTACTACCCAACGCAGACTCCGAGCACAGATCTGACGACTGGCAACTTCCACGAGGAGGTGTCATTGGTGCAGTTCAGGCATAACAACTACAGGTCCGACAAGTCCCTGGAGTCCCCGGACGACAGTCATCGGACCTCTTCGAGATTGAGCAAGCACATGGCATTCAGCAATCGTTCCTTCCACAACCTCCGCCACCCCCAGCTGGACATCTTCCTGGCCCTGAACGAGGCGTCCGGCTACGGCTACCGCGCTGGGACCAGCGACCGGTCCGCTCGTGCGGTGATGGCCCTGGGTCAGCAGATGGTGACCGACCGCCAACGTCCGGTCCCGCCGGTCCACCGGGCGCCGGACACTGAGCACGGCCGAGAGACCGTTGAACTTGATCTGACTGCCTGACTCGCAGCCCCCGGGGCCGATTTGCATGCGAATCAGAGACGGAGCCATGGACTCCTTTTCGTCACGTCCGTAACCGGACCTCACTCTTGTTTCGTGAGGAGTCCTCGGGTAGACCATGTGCGCTCGGACTGGTGGGAATCGGGTGGTTGTGCCGATCGCAGGGGGATCGATGGGTAGCGGAGATTTCGACCTGGACGACGCCTACGCAGTGGAGACGCCGGACGACAACCGGGACCTGTACGCCAGATGGGCTGACACCTACGAGTCGGGGTTCATCACCGACAACGCCTACCGCTACCACCTAGGGGTTGCCGGAGCTTTTCTCGATGCGGCGAGCGCTGACGACGGGCCCTTAATGGACGTGGGCTGTGGCACTGGGCTGGTTGGCGAGGTCCTCCGGAGCGATCATCGGTGTCCGGTGACGGTTCATGGTCTCGACCTGTCTCCCGAGATGCTGGATCGGGCCAGTACCAAGCGGACTGTCGATGACACTCCGGTGTACGACAACCTGTTGGAGGGCGACCTGACGGCCGTGCTCCCCGTCGACGATGGCTCTTACGGTGGGGTGATCAGCTGTGGCACCTTCACCCATGGTCACGTGGGGCCGGCGGCGTTTGACGAGTTGTATCGCATCGCCCGGCCTGGGGCGCTGTTTGCTATCGGGATCAATCCTGACCACTTCGTGGCCCACGGGTTCGAAGCCCGGTTCGCATCTGATGTGGTCGCCGATGTCATCACTCAACCGATCGTCCATCGGGTCCCGACTTATGGGGCAGGGCCGCATGTCAACCAGATGTCACCGGTCGTTGTGTTTCGCCGACGCTGATCGACGGTCGTGGCCGGGCCGGTGGCTCGACTCGCGGGTTAGTTCAGAGGGCACACGCCATGTCGGCGCCGCAACACATCGGGGACTTGATCTTCCCGTGGTCGTTCGGGCACTTTGAGACTTGCACGGTCGACCCGTCGTCCTTGGTCAGGCTGGCGTCCACCAGGGGGGTGTCACAGGTGCCACAGGTGGCGTTGACGGACATGCCGCACGAAGCGCAGGTGTATGTGGCCATGGGGTTCCTCCAGCAGGATTGACGTTGTCGAAAGAAATGATGGGTCTCGGTAGGTTTGCGTTTGCCCAGCGTAGGAAAGGTTTCTGACCTTTGGGACCGGCGTCTATCCTAGCCAGTCGCTGGCTTGTTCTGGTTGACGCGAACGTCCAGAGTAGGTAGGTCGACCGGCGTTTAGTGATGTGCCCTTAGAGCAACTCCACTGTCCGGACTGGAAGCGGTGCAGCTACATCGGGTCTGGCCTACCGGGTAAGACTGGGGTTGTGAGCGACGAGAACAAGAGTGAGGCCGATCACCGCGTCCGCTATGAGACCAGCCTGGATCCACAGCGAAGTGCCCATTTGGGCATCTGGCGGGATGAGCATGACGAAATCTCCCGGGCATTCTTCGACTGGGATGTGCCAGACCTGACCCAACTGGTTCGAGATGCGATTGGTGCCGGACCGCGAGATGACGTCGAGGGGATGAACCTGGAGAATCTCGCAGACCTCCTCCGACCGGGCTACCTCCCCCTCGAGACCGGTTTCGCGATCTGTCCGAATGGCGAACTCAGCATTGCCATCTGGACTTCATGGCCTGGCACAACGCCCGAGATGATCGACTGGTGGTTCGGTTGGCATCTGGCCCGCACGGAGCGGTACAAGCTATGGCATCCCCAGGCCCACTTATTCGCCCAGCCTCGGTACGACTTCAGCAACGTGCTGGAAATGAGTGACCGGGAGCGCTATATCGGCAACACCTCATGGGTCGATGAGTACATCGGCCCGCTGTCAACCCGGCTCGCCATAACGTTCCATGACCCTAGTGAGATCGGCCTAGACGCCGGCGTGCTCGACGACGCCAACTACGGAACCGTGGTTTGTGCGACCACCGGCAGTAGTGATCACGAGGCCGGCGCCCAGACCGGCAGACTCGTCCACGCGGTCCGTCGCACCGAAAACGGGTGCGAGATGCGAAGTCGGTTCATCCTTCCGGCAGGCACCCCCGATCTCCTCGGCCCACTTCTGATCGACCACTGCTACACCGAGATGACGCATCTCGCTGGCTTTCTTCCCCGACTACATGCGGCCGTGAACACCAACGCCTCACCTGTGCTTCCAGGATGACCGAAATCGCCTCCATCCAGACCAATAGCGTCTTCGGGGACATGATCGACAGGACCTCTTCCTTCAGGTACTAACAAGAGTGGGAGCCTGAAGGCAGCCAGTTGGCCCTATCCCATTTGGTTTGACCAGTCGGGGTGAGCAAGCAAATAGGCAACTGTCGGCGAGAGAGGGTTGACTTGCGATTACTCGTTCTGCAACACATCGAATGCGAACATCCGGCACAGCTCAGGCACTTCCTCGCGCGTGACGGCATCGACTGGACGGCCGTAGAACTTGATGAAGGCGAGCCAATCCCATCTCTCGAAGGGTTCGACGCCATGTGGGTAATGGGCGGGCCTATGGACGTATGGGACGTCGAAGAGCACCCTTGGTTACTCGAGGAGAAGGAGGCGATCCGAAGCTGGGTGGTCGACCTAGGTCGACCTTTCCTAGGGCTTTGTCTCGGTCATCAGTTGCTCGCCGACGCCCTCGGCGGCCGGTGCGGCTACCAGCAGCCCCCCGAGATCGGCGTCCTAGAGGTGGCCCTGACTCCTGACGGGATTGACGACCCGATCTTTAGTGGTATGCCACCGGTCCAACGGGCTCTTCAGTGGCACTCGGTTCAGGTCCTCGAGCCTCCTGGGGGGGCAACCGTGTTGGCAGCCTCCGACGTATGCCCGATCCAGGCAATGCGGGTCGGGCGTCATGCCTGGTCGATGCAGTATCACGTTGAGGTCGAACCAGACACCGTGTCCAACTGGGGAGATGTACCCGCATACCGGGCTGCGTTGGAACTGACGCTAGGTCCGGCAGCGTTGGTTGGCCTAGTAGCCGCTGCTGACCAGCACATGGATGATTTTGTGGCGAACGCCCAGTGCCTCTACGACAACTTCATGGAAGCCACCCGACAGGCCTCGTAGACGACTCCCCATGCTCGATCAAGCTGTAACCCCGTCCGACGTCTCATCGGCGCGTCGCTGGCACGACCTCGATGCCCTTCGAGGTTTCGCCATGCTGATCGGAATCGGCCTGCATGCTTCACTGGCCTTTTTCCCTTCGTTTTGGCCCGTGCAGGACAAGGGCACCAGCACTGGGGGCCCATTTGACGAGTTTCTGATCGCTGTTCATGGCTTCCGGATGCCGCTGTTCTTCCTACTCAGCGGCTTCTTCACGGCGATGCTCTGGCGGCGGCGTGGAACGATGGCGCTCGTCTCCCACCGGGTGCGCAGGATCGTCCTACCGCTCGCTCTCGGCCTGGTCACGATCGTGCCGATCGTGGATTGGGCATCTGAACGCGGTATTGAGTCGAGCACTGAGAATTGGGCGGTAGGTGCAGCCGAGAAGGGTGACATCTGGTTCCCGATCCTGTTGGGCCACGCTGCCGCAATTCCGGTGGCGGTCGTCAACGGCGCTGACGTGGACGTTCGAGGCGAGGACCAGGGCACGCCACTGCACCTCGCAGCCTTTATGGACCTGTCCGAAGTGACACGAGCTTTACTGGATGCCGGAGCTGATCACCGCCTGAAGAACGTCCACGGGTCTACGCCTCTTGAAGTAGCCGTCTGGGTGGGTAGCCCAGCCGTCGCCGACGTGCTCGTGGGGGGTGGTGCGGCCGATATCCGGACCGACAGCGAGCAGTGGCAGGACATCGACTGGTTCGGCGACGGTGCCGAGTTCGCCCAGGTCGTCCTTGATCCGCCCGCAGTCGACGACGAGACCGGCCTTGACTCGTGGATCGACCAGTTCCACCACCTGTGGTTTCTGTGGTTTCTGTGCTGGCTGGTTGCAGGGTTTGCCCTGGCGGCGCCACTCGTTGCCCGACTGGGACACGGGATCACCTCGGCTTCTGTGCGTCGACGCCTGCTCTGGATCGCCTTTCCGTTGACCTTCTTGTTCCAGTTCCAGATGGGCGACGGTGGTGACTTCCGGGCCTTCGGGCCGGATACCTCGACCGGCCTGCTCCCTGCCGCACACGTTCTCTTCTATTACGCAGTGTTTTTTGGATATGGAGCTGCAACCTTCGATGCCCGGACCGACGATGGTGAACCGCTGATTGACCGGCTCGGACAACACTGGAAGGTTGTCCTCCCCGTTTCTGTGGTGCTGGTATTCCCGCTCGCTGCGGGAGTTACCTTCGAAGGCGGCGAGTGGGCGGCGGCGGCGTCCCTGCAGGTGCTCTACACGTGGGGCATGACTTTCGGTCTGATAGGGCTGTTCCGCCGACTTTTCTCCTGTGAGCGCTACTGGGTGCGCTACTTGTCGGACGCCTCCTACTGGATGTATCTCGCCCACCTGCCACTTGTCATCCTCGCCCAGGACTGGATGCGCGGCTGGGACATCCCTCGGATTCCGAAGTTCCTAGCGATCTGCTGGGCCGTGAGCGGTCTGCTTCTGTTGACCTATCACTATCTCGTTCGCTACACGCCCGTTGGCACCCTCTTGAACGGTCTCCGGACGCGTCCGGAGCCTCCTGAGAACCTTTCGCTGGGTTCCTCTTCGACCTGAGTCGTCGTAAGAGGACCTCGACGACTCCTCCGTCGGTTCGGGTTGGTCACCCTGTGTGGTCGAAACCTGCCGAGCCGTTTTCAATAACCTGCCGAGACCCCCTGGTGGGGTCTCGGCAGGTTTGTGTTTGCCCAGTGTGTGAAGGGTTTCTGGGCTGCGGGGCCGGTGTCTGTCCCAGCAAGATGCT
>JASLKB010000123.1 GCA_030747775.1 Acidimicrobiales bacterium
GAACGCGGTATGGGGGTGACCATGGTCGAGGCCCTGGAAGCGCCGTTCGGCCGGGTGCTGGGGGTCGAGATGGGCGAAGTGCTGGCCGACGTGCACCGTGGCCACGGCGTGGACTTACGGACCGGCGTAGGGGTCGACGAGGTACTGGCTGAACCGGACTCCGGCGGTAGGTCACGGGTGGTCGGAATCCGACTGGCCGATGGTTCGGAGGCACCGGCCGATTTGGTGGTCGCGGGTATCGGTGTGGTGCCCAACGTGGGCTGGCTAGAGGGATCGGGCCTGGAATTGGCCGACGGACTGGTATGCGACGAGACCTGCCTGGCCGCTACGGACGTGGTGGCCGCCGGTGACGTGGCACGCTGGACCAACCCGCGCTACGGCGAGTCGATGCGGGTGGAACACTGGGACAACGCCGTCCAGCAGGGGGTCCATGCGGCCCGACGCCTATTGCAGTCCGATGAGGAGGCTCAGCCATTCAGCCCGGTGCCGTGGTTCTGGAGCGACCAGTACGACCGGAAGGTCCAACTGGCCGGTCGAACGCATCCCGACGCCGAAGTGTCGGTGGTGACCGGTTCAGTCGAGGAGCGCCGCTTCGTGGCCTACTACGGGCATGCCGGGCGGTTCCTAGGAGCCCTGGGAATGAACCGGCCTCGGCACGTGATGCAGTCCAAGGGTTTGCTCGAGCAGGGGGCCACGTGGGACGAGGCCCTGGCCTTCGCCGCCGACTGGGACTGACCGGACCAGGCCTCCCGGTTCTTCTGGCCACAGTGCTGGCCGGCGCAGCCTGTGGTGGTGGCGGCGAGGCGACATTGGATATCGATGCCGTAGAACGCCAGATCCCCAGCGTGCTGCTCCCCGGTCACCCTGACCTGGTCACCGAGGTGGACTGTGGTTCGCCCGATCCTCAGGACCTGGGCCCTCTGTCGTGCACCGCACTAGTTGCAGACACCCCGGTTCCCGTCCACGTCAACCGGCCGGGCATTGATGGGCGAGTCCGCGTCCGATCACCGATCGAAGTAGTGGCCGGCGTGGACCTGGCGGCACGGGTAGCGGAGCGCCTACGGGGTGACACCGGGGTGGATGTCCAGGTGGTCTGTTCGCCGTCCATCCGGGTGGCCTTCCCCGGGGAGGCGTTCGCCTGTACGGCCACTGACCCGGACGGACGGGAGATCGCCCTAGTGGCCACCTTGGTCGATGCTGCAGGCGGGTTCCGCCTAGATGCCGACCTGAAGCTTGCAGTCGTGGGGGGATCAGCGGTCGAGGAGTCGTCGCCGTAGCCGTTGGTTGACCAGCCGGCGCTCACGGTGCTGGGCCACCATCAGCGCACCCTGGGGCACCGGGTGGTCGTCCAAGAAGGAGTCCACATCAGGGTCCACCTCGCCGACCAGTGCCCGTATCCCTTCGAGCATCCTGGCGATGCTGTTGGACGGCAGGAGGCCCGTTAGATCCTCCCATCGGTCGGTGACCGATCGCCATACGGCTCCCCGGGCGGTCGGGTGGGCCAGGGCTGAGCGGATCAGGAACGGGGCGTCCTGGGTGCGGATGGTGCCGTCGTGCACCTCGGCCAGGAGGTTGCTCATCTGGGCACCGTCGGGGAAGAGGGCCAAGGCCCGGAGGTGCCGTTGTTCGTCCTGAGCGGTGACAGCGTCCTCGGCTCGTCGTCGACACTCGGAACGGGTGACTGCATTTCCATGGGTAGCCACGATGGTCGTTACCGCGGCGGCCACCGCCGGGGCGCTGTCAATGGTCGGGTCGTCCCATCGACGACGGGCCTCGGCAAGCACCACCGGGTCGTCGGCAAGGGTCCCCGCAGCGGTCAGAACCAATCCCCGGAGCTGGCGGGTCCGGTCGTCTTCGTCTGGCCGGGGTATCCAGCCGAGCCGGTCGACGACCTCGGCCACCAGGTCCGCTGCCGCGATAGCCCACTGGGCATGGCGCTCGGGGGCCACGAGGTCGATGGTGCCCAGTCCCCGCAGCACGGCCTGCCAGACGGCCAGGTCGGCCTCGCCTCCGGGTCGTCCGGTGACCGCAGCGGCCAAGCTCATGAACCCGGTGGGCTCGGCAAGTTCAGCCAGGGTGGTGGCCCAGCAGTCGTCCAGGTTGGCCGCCCGCTCCACTGCGGTCAGGGCCGCTGGGTCAATCCCATCGAGTCCCAGGCTCCGGTAGAAGCCGGTTGCTCCAGCGTTCACCGTCAGCAGCGGCCCGTCTAGGAGGACGTCCAATGGCTCGGCCCCAAGTAGGGCATGGTGCTCCCCAAACGTGGTGCGAAGGCGCACCGGGACCTGCCAGGGCGGGTCCTCGGAGGAGTGCCCTTCCACCACCGGTTCATCAAGGTAGCGAAACAGGCGCTGGGAGATGCGATACGAAGTGTCCGCGGAACCGGATGAGGCTGAGACCACAGCCTCGATGAGGGGATGGCCGCCCCGGAATATCCAGCCCTCCATCAGGTCAGCCACCGGCTGACCTGATGCCTCTTCGAGAGCCACCCACAGGTCTTCGTTGTCGGTGTTCCCATAGAGGTGGGTGGCCAGGTAGTAGCGGACTCCGTCGCGGAAGACATCCTCGCCCAGGAACTGCTCCAGCATCCGGACGACGGCCGCACCCTTCTCGTAGGTGAGCAGGTCGAACATGGACTCTGCGTCGGCCGGGGTGACCACCGGGTACTCGATGGGTCGTGTGGCGGTCAGGGCATCCACATCCATGGCTGCCGAGCGGGCCGCAGTAAACCCCGCCCACACCTTCCAATCGGGCCTGAAGGCCTCCACCGCTTTCATCTCCATGAAGGTGGCGAACGCCTCGTTCAACCAGATGCCGTTCCACCAGCGCATGGTCACCAGGTCGCCGAACCAGAGGTGCGCCAACTCATGGCTGAGGACGGAGGCCACGCTCTCCAGTTCCCGCTGGTCGGCCGTCTCCGGGTCGACCAGCAGCAGGACCTCGCGGAAGGTTATGCACCCCAGGTTCTCCATGGCACCGAAGGCGAAGTCCGGCAGCGCCACCAGGTCCACCTTGCCGCCCGGTATGGCCAGGTCGTACCAGTCGGCCAGCCAGCGAAGCGAGTGGGCGGCCACATCAAGGGCGAACGCCGTCTGGTCGCCCTTTCCCGGCGGGTGGATGACCCGGACTGGCACGCCGTCCACGTCGATCGGGTCGGTGGCCTCCAACGGGCCGACCACGAAGGCCACCAGGTAGGTGGACAGCGGGATGGTATTGGCGAACACCACCCGGTCGGTGCCGTCGCCGACAGGTGTCCGCGATGTCTCCGAGCCGTTGGACACGGCCAGCAGATTCGAGTCCACGACCAGCGTGACCCCGAATGTGGCCTTGAGGTCCGGCTCGTCGAAGCACGGGAAGGCGCGGCGGGCGTCGGTGGACTGGAACTGGCTGGTTGCGATGGTGTGCTCGGTGCCGTCCAGCACCACTGTGCTCCGGTAGAAACCCCGAAGGCGGTTGTTGAGGATCCCGGTGAAGGTCAGTTCCAAGCGGACCGGCCCAGGGGCCAGGTCGACGCCGGTCAGGACTACGTGTTCGGCGGCCTCGTCGAGGGTGGCGACCAGGTCGCAGCGAAGGTCGCCCACCACGGCCGTTGCCGATTCCACCTCCAGTTCGGAGGCGTTCAGCAGCACCCTGCTGCAGGCGCCGACCACCTCGGCGTCGATGGCCACCGTGCCAGTGAACGTACAGGCGTCCAGGTCGGGGTGTAGTTCGAGGGCGTAGTGGCGGGGGAGGACATGGCGGGGGAGGCGCCCCGGTCCCGGTGGATCATGGGGTCCTGGCTTCTCATGAGAGCGGGTCACCCGGCGCACGGTACCGGTCCGGCGATATCAGGGATCTAGCGGGCAGGATGGGGGATTGTGGGCCGCCGAGCCCCCGAGACCACCGTTCGAGAAGGGCACGCCCGTGGCCGACGACAAGACAGAGACCGCACTGGACGTAGTCGGCGTCGGCAACGCCATCGTGGATGTGCTGGCCGAGGTCGACGAAGGCTTCATCGACGAGCACGGCCTCGCCCGGGGTGCCATGACCCTCATCGACAACGAGCGGGCCATCGAACTCTACGCCGCCATGCCGCCGGGGTTGGAGGAGTCCGGTGGGTCGGCAGCCAACACGATGGTCGGGGTGGCCTCCTTCGGAGGCCGGGCCGCCTACATCGGGAAGGTGGCCGACGATTTCCTGGGAGAGGTGTTCCGTCGTGACTTACGCCACGTGGGCGTCGGCTTCGACATGCCCGGAGCGGTGGGGGGCGACCCGACGGCACGGTGCCTCATCCAGGTCACGCCCGATGCTCAGCGCACCCTGAACACCTACCTCGGGGTCTCGTCGCACCTGTCGGCCTCCGAGATCGACGGTGACCTGGTGGCTTCGGCTGCCCATCTCTACTGTGAGGGCTACCTTTGGGACACCGAGGAGGCCAAGGGGGCCATCCGGCGCGCCATGGACTTCGCCAACGCGGCTGGCCGGACGGTCTCGTTGACCCTGTCCGATGGCTTCTGCGTCGACCGCCACCGTGACGAGTGGCTGGACCTCTTGACCGATCGGGTGAACGTGGTGTTCGGTAACGCTTCAGAGCTCTGCTCCCTGTTCGAAGTCCACGAGGTGGACCAAGCCGCCGACGCCGTGGCCTCCGAGGTGGACCTGGCCTTCGTGACCCTCGGCAAGCAGGGCTCGATGGTGGTGTCCGGGTCGGACCGCATCCGAATCGAGGCCGACGAACTGGAGGCCGTGGTCGACACCACAGGCGCCGGTGACCTCTACGCAGCGGGCGTACTGTTCGGGCTCAGCCAGGGCGCCGACCTGCCGCACGCAGCCCGACTAGGCAGCATCGCGGCCGCTGAGGTCATCAGCCATCTGGGGGCTCGTCCGGGCCGGTTACTGTCGGCAGTAGCCGCTTCGATCCTCGGTTGAGCCGGGGAAGGGCTGGGGGTCTACCGTCGTGTCCATGAGCGACGGATACACCTGTTTCGAGACGAAGATGGATGGCGGCGTGGCCACGGTGACCCTCAGCCGGGGCGACCAACTGAACACCATGATCCCGGCCTTCTGGGACGAGCTCCCGGTGCTGGTAAGAGAATTGGACGCCACCGGCGAGGCTCGGGTGGTGGTGTTGGCATCCACCGGGCGGCACTTCTCGGCTGGCATGGACCTAGCCGTGTTCGACGGTGGAAACCGACCCCACAAGGAGGCCCCCCAAGGACACGTCCGGGCCAATATGCGGTCCAACGTCCTACACCTCCAGGAGACCTTCTCTGCCCTGGAGAAGGCACGCATGCCGGTGCTGGCAGCCATTCAGGGTGGGTGCATCGGGGGAGCGGTGGACATGGTCACGGCGTGCGACATGCGCTACGCCTCCGAGGACGCCTTCTTCTGTATTCAGGAGATCAATATTGGCATGACGGCCGACGTGGGCACCCTTCAGCGCCTCCCCAAACTCATTCCCGAGGGGGTGTGCCGGGAACTGGCCTACACGGGGCGCCGCATGCCAGCCGCTGAGGCCAAGGCGGTGGGCTTGGTCAACGAGGTGTTCGCCGATCACGAAGCCCTGCTGACCGGGGTCCAGGAGGTCGCCCGGACCATCGCCGCCAAGCCACCGTTGGCTGTTTACGGCTCCAAGGAGATGATCACCTACAGCCGAGACCACTCCACGGCCGACTCGCTTGAGCACATCGCCACATGGCAGGCCGGGATGTACCAGGTATCGGATATGGCCGAGTCCTTTACCGCGAAGGCCGAGGGTCGCGAGGGCGAATTCGACGACCTGCTGCCCTTCCGGGGTGGGGTCGGAAACGGCGTCTGATCTCCGGATCGGTCACCCTCGACGCCTCGTCGGCTCGGCGCATCGCCCTAGCCGCCCAGGGGTTCTGCGACCGTCCACCCAACGGTCGGGTGGACGCCCGGCATTTCCGCCGGGTACTGGGCCGCCTCGGGTTGCTTCAGCTGGATTCGGTGCAGGCCGTCTGCCGGTCTCACTACCTGCCCATCTACAGCCGACTCGGTGCCTACGACCGGAACCGCCTTGACGACTGGCTGTGGCAGTCAGGCGAGATGTTCGAGACATGGGCTCACGAGGCGTCCATCGTCCCCGTAGACCTTGAGCCCTCGCTGCGTTGGTTGAAGGCTCGGGCTCGGGCTGGACAGACCTGGGCCGGACTAGTCGCTCTGGCCGAGAAGAGGGCTGACTACGTGGCCGAGGTGTTGGCCGAGGTTCGTACCAACGGGCCGGTGACAGCCGGCAACCTGAGTGACCCACGCCCTCGCGGCGGTTCGTGGTGGGACGGGCGGTCCGACGGGAAGCGGGCGGT
>JASLKB010000124.1 GCA_030747775.1 Acidimicrobiales bacterium
GTTCGGTTACCACTGGTCGGGCAACCCTCATCCAGAACGACCGGGCCAGAATCGAAGTGTTGGCAGCCATGGGGGATCTCTCGGGTCAGTCGGGGCACGACAGCGAGATCACCGTTGCCCAACCTGCCGACATGCCACCGCCCGAGGCATGCGTGGAACGCGATGGGCTCGAACAGGGCGTGAAACTGTTCATAGCCAGTCGGGTCGACCTGCGAGTCCACCCCGAGACGGCCATGGCCGGTGGGTCCGCTGAGGCCGAAACCCTGGCCTGGATCCGTTTCGTGGACGGGCGCGAACCCGACGCCATAGGGGCGGTGCTTTTCAGTGACGCCTTCGCCCCGTCGATATTCACCCGGCTCGGCCGGGTGGGTTGGGTGCCGACCATCGAACTGACCGTCCACGTACGTCGCCGGCCGGCACCGGGTTGGATGCTGGGTCGCTTCCTGACTGAGGACCTTTACGACGGCCGGATGGTTGAGGACGGTTGGCTGTGGGACTCAGAAGGCACCCTCGTGGCCCGATCCCGGCAGTTGGCAATGCTCTTGCCCCACGCAGATACCAGCACATGAATGGAGCGGCAGCCGGAGGCGAGCAGGTGTACGACCTGGTGGTTGCCGGGGGTCGCCTCGTCGACCCCGGAAACCACGTTGATGCCATTCGGCACCTGGGCGTCACCGACGGGGTGGTGGCGGCAGTGTCTGACAGGCCACTCTCGGGCCGGGAGGTCATAGACGCCACTGGAAAGGTTGTCTGCCCCGGCTTCGTGGATCTTCACACCCACACACCCACCGACCTGGGCGCCTACCTGGCTGTTCGATCCGGCATAACGACAGCCCTCGAACTAGAAGCCGGGGCGTATCCCACGTCGGCCTACGCGGTGGAAATGGTGGGCCGCTCACCCGTCCACTTCGGAGCCTCCACCGGACACTTCGCGGTCCGGGCCAACGTGATCGAAGGTGCCGACGAACCATGCATGGTCCACTCGGGGCGGCTATTCCGGCCTGGAAAGGCGTTCATCGTCCCCGCAACGGGAGAGCAATTGGCCGAAATGGAACGCCGGCTTCACCAGGGACTGGATGCCGGCGGTATTGGGATAGGCCTACTGCTGGACTACATGAGTCGAGCCATTGACGCAGACGAACTCCAGATGATCGGCGAGGTCGCCGCTGACCGGTCGGCACCCATCTGGGTGCACGTGCGACGGGGGGCGGCCGGCGATCCGGAAGGGCTCGACGAGATGCTGGTCCTGTCACGAAACACAGGGGCACCAGTGCACGTGTGCCACATCAACGCCAGCGCCATGGGGGCCGTCGACGAATGGCTGCGTCGCATCGAGGTCGCCAACGACGACGGAGCGGATGTCACCTACGAGATGTTCGTGCATACTGCAGGTTCCACGGGTATCGGTGTGCACGCCTTTCGTACCGATTGGCAGGAGCGCTTCGGTATCACCTATGGCGATGTTCAGGTAGCAGCCACGGGAGAGTGGCTGACCGAGGAGCGCTTCAGACGCCTCCAGGAGTCGGACCCCAATGCCACGGTGATCCACCACTACATGCAAGAGGAGTGGATCCGGACCGGCCTGGTCGCCGAGGACATGATCATCGCCACCGACGCCATGCCCTGCTTCGACCTGGAGACCAAGTCGGTACCAAATGGGGCGGGGACACACGCCCGGATTCTTGGGCGTTATGTCCGTGATGAGCAACTCATCGGCCTGTCGGAGGCGGTGGCCAAGATGGCCCTGTACCCGGCGGAGCGTCTCGAGGGAGTGGCTCCCCACTTCGCCCGCAAGGGGCGGCTGGGCGTGGGGTGCGACGCCGACCTTGTGGTGTTCGACGCCTCGACAATCGAAGATCGTGCCACCTATCTAGAGCCCTACCTGGAGGCCGTAGGCGTGGACCACGTGGTGGTGGGTGGCGTACCGGTCATCAGCGACGGCGAGTTCGGCGATTCCCGCCCGGGGGTTCGACAATTGGCCTCAGGGGCCGAACCGGACTGAAGCCTCCGATCAGGTTCCTGTCCATTCGGGGGCACGTTTCTCGGCAAACGCCTGCGGGCCTTCCTTTGCATCCTGAGAGCCCCAGACCGTCTTCAGGAAGGGCTGCTGGATGGCCCACAGCTCCTCTTCGGTGGCTCCCTGTGTGGCCCGGACTAGGGCTTTGGACGCGGCTACGGCGAGGGGGGCGTTGCGGGCGATGCGCTCGGCTAGGGCAATCGCCTCGTCCAGTGCACCGCCGGGAGCGGTGACTCGGGAAACGAGGCCCCGGTCCGCTGCCTCCTGTGCGGTAATCGGGTCACCGGTAACAGCCATTTCCATGGCCTTGGCGTACCCCACCCGGGCTGGGAGGCGGAACAATCCGGCACCGGCGGCGAAGAGGCCGACGCCCACCTCGGGGATACCGAGTTTGGCTCCCTCGGCAGCCACTAGCAGGTCACAGGCCAGGGCCAACTCCAGGCCACCAGCTAGGGCGAAGCCTTCGATGGCCCCAATGAGGGGCTTGTCGGCACCCTTACTGACGTATTCCCGCATCGGACCGATGTCCTCACCGCGGGCGAACGCCTTGAGGTCCATTCCGGAACAGAATCCCTTTCCGGCGCCGGTCAGCACACCGGCCGTCAACCCCGGATCTGTATTGAGCTCGCCGATTGCGGACCACAGCCCGTGGGATAGGGCGCCGTTGATGGCGTTCATTGCCTTGGGACGGTTCAGCGTGATTACCAGAACTCGGCCCCTGCGCTCGGTCAGGACAACGGGAGGGTCCTGGGTGGTCATCTCGTCGCTCATGTCGCTACTACTTCGGAGGCATCCGAATGCCTCCGTCGACCCGGATGACCTCGGCATTCATGTACGGGTTGGTGATGAGCTCCATGACCATGAAGGCCAGTTCCTCACCTGATCCCAGACGCCTTGGGTACAGGACCGATTGGCCCAGATGGGCCTTGAATGCGTCACTCTGTTCGCCTTCACCGTAGATGGGGGTGTCGATCAGGCCAGGGGCGATGGTGTTGACACGTACGCCGACCGCAGACAGGTCCCGGGCTACAGGGAGGGTCATTCCGACGATGCCACCTTTGGACGCCGAGTAGGCGGCCTGGCCGATCTGCCCGTCGAAGGCAGCAACCGAGGCCATGTTGACCACTGCTCCCCGTTGCCCGTCATCGTCCAGCGGCTCGGTCTTGGCCATCGCACCAGCGGCCCGACTCAGGACGTTGAAAGAGCCGATCAGGTTGACCCGGATGACGAACT
Organism: Acidimicrobiales bacterium; assembly: GCA_030747775.1. Classification (GTDB taxonomy): domain Bacteria; phylum Actinomycetota; class Acidimicrobiia; order Acidimicrobiales; family MedAcidi-G1; genus UBA9410. The sequence goes on from JASLKB010000124.1 coordinate 3,251, forward strand.
CGAAGTGCTTCAGCTCCATCGGCTCGTTGTCTCGGTTGATGGTCCGACCCGGGTGCCCGAGGCCAGCCGAGTTGACGAGTGCCCGTAGCGGGCCCATCTCAGAGGCCGCAGCCACGGCGGTGTCCGCATCCTCGACGCTGGTCACATCGCACCTTACGAACAGCCCCCCCAGTTCAGAGGCAATGGCCTGGCCGCGTTCCTCATTGAGGTCGGCGATTACGACCCGGCTTCCGGCGGCTGCCAACTGCCGGGCGCTCGCCTCGCCTATGCCGGACGCGCCGCCGGTGACAAGTGACGAGCTGCCGTTGAGGTCGATTCTGGCCATGGGGTTCTCCTGACGGTTCGAAGCGTTGGGTAACTGGCTCAGTCAGCCGTTGGGGAGTAGCACGGTCCGCGCCTCAGCGCCGGCCTTCAGGGCGTCAAACGCTTCCTGTAGGCCGTCCAGACCAGCGGTGTGGGACACCAGCTCGTCGAGCTTGAACCGGCCCTTCAGGTAGAGGTTGGCGATGAGCCGGAAGTCCTTGCGAGGCTTGCCGCCGCCGGCCCGGATGCCAAGCAGGTTCTTGTTCTGGTGCAGGGCCTGGAACGGATAGGTCACGGTGGCCGTCAGGTCCGGTACGCCCACTGCGCAGACGTTGCCACCGGCCTTCGTCATGGGTAGGCAGTCGGCCAGCAACTTGGTGGACCCCACTACCTCGAAGGAGTGGTCCACTCCACCGCCGCTGAGTTGCTGGACGGCACCGACTGAGTCGAAGTCGTCGCCGTCGGTCAGCACGAAGTCGGTGGCACCGAACTCGATAGCCATTCGCTCCTTGGATGCTGCACGGTCTACGGCTATGACCTGGGAGGCCCCGGCCAGAGAGGCTGCTTGGATGACGTTCAGACCGACGCCACCGGCCCCGATGACCACACAGGTGTCGCCGATGCCCACACGGGCGCGGTTGAATACCGCTCCGGCACCCGTCATGACGCCACACCCGATGAGAGCGGCCGAAGGGAGGGGTACTTCCTTGGGGATGGGCACGGCCTGGTTCTCGTGCACGATGGTCTCCTGGGCGAAGGCCCCCAGGTTGGCGAAGCCCCATAGCGCCTGATCGCCCTCGGTGTGGGTATGTCGCAGCCCTCCGAAACCACAGTTGCCGGGTTCACCGTTCTCACACGTGGCGCAGTGGCCACAGTTGCCGAAGGTCGACAGGACGACATGGTCTCCGACCTGGCAGTAGGTAACAGCGGAGCCAATCTCGGCGACCACCCCGGCCGCCTCGTGGCCGGGGACCAGCGGCGTCGGCATGTAGTACTTGCCGTGGATGCAACTCAGGTCACTGCCGCAAACACCGGCGGCCATGACTTCGACCCGGACCTGTCGGGGTTCGAGGGGCGCGGCGTGTTCGAGGTCGTTGGAGAGACGGACGTACTCTTCGCCGTCGCCTTCTTGGATGAGTCCCTGCATGGTGTGCTCCATTCAGACCGTGGCCACTGCTGGCCATCATCCCGCTCGATGGCCGTCGGGGCCAACGCGCGGCGCTCGTCGCCCCCCACGGAGGGCGTTCAGGCTTCGAGGCCAGCCCAGAAGTCCAGAAGGATTGCCGATGCTGCGGCTGGTCGCTCACACATCCACCAGTGGCCGGCCCCATCCAGCGGTTCGTGACGAGCCCCCAGCCGCAGAGCCATCTCGGCCGCGCGACCAGCCGGCCCGACGTAGGGATCCTCAGAAGGATCGAGGGCCAATCCTGGTGGAAGATCCATGGAACACAGCGTCGACCCAAGATCCGATACGGCTGGCTGCGCTCCGGACCGATACAGCGGGAGTATGCAGTCCGTCATCCCATCCAACGAATCGGCCACATCGCCCGCGGCGACGACACTCATGCCGGACGCCGTCATCATCGCGACTCTCTCCTCGCGAGACGCGGCCCGCATGCCCGCCACGACCTCCTCGCCCACTCCAGACGTCTGCCAGAGCTGCGCCATGTCGTGCCAGACGTAATCCGGGTGGATGAGACCGGTGCAGTCACACGCCCATGATCGCACCAGGTCGGGGCGAACTTCGAGCAGACCGAAGACGTGGCCGGCTCCCCAGTCGTGACCCACGATGTCGACTGGCCCACGAGCGTTCAGCCGGACTAGTTGGTCGACTAGCCAGTCCCGGTATTCCTCCCGGGTTGCGCTCCATCCGTCAGGAATCGGGGCACCAAAGCCGGGTGGCGAGAGTAGGACCATGTCGGCCACGCCGCGACCGGCCAGTTCGCCAACCAGGTCGTCCCAGATGGCGTCGGTTTCGGGGTTTCCGTGGACGAAAGCGATTGTCATCGGATTGATTCCTCTCTTCTCGGCACTAGAACAGTTGTCGAGCCTCTAGCCCCGTTCGGGAAGGTCGTACTCAGCCATGAAGTACGGGGCGTCCTCATTGAAAACTGTCAGGGTGACTGGTTCGGATACCCGGCCGACCGGGCGGACGTCGCTACCTGCCAAGCCACTAGCGTCGTCACCAAATTCCAAACGAGCTGCTGCGATTATTGCCAACAGGTCTGCCACCACTTCGGGGTGTTCGTCAACGAGGTCGTGACGCTCGCCGATGTCGTCCACCAGGTCATAGAGCCGAACCCGTTCCTTGTTCCATTTGCGGACATGAAGCTTCCAACGGCCGACCCGGACCGCTTCCACGTTGCCGCCCAGCATGTAGAGAAATGGCGCCTCGTCGGGGTCATCGCCGCCATCCAGCAGGCCGCTTAGGTCCCGGCCGTCAAGCGTCCGATCGTCAGGGATGCTGACCCCGCACCAGCCAGCGATGGTCGGGTAGAGGTCCATGGCGTTGGCGACGTTGTGGATGACTCGCCCGGCCGCTACCCGACCGGGCCAGCGCACGATGCACGGCACCCGCTGGCCGCCCTCCCATGTAGTGCCCTTGGCCGCACGAAGTGGTCCGTTGCTACCACCCCCATCGCGTATAAGCGCGCCGTTGTCACTCGTGAATATCACGACTGTGTCGTCGTCA
>JASLKB010000125.1 GCA_030747775.1 Acidimicrobiales bacterium
ACTCGTAAAGCTCGGCAGAGTAGGAGGCCAGCCGGGTCATGTTGTGGGTAGCCCGCAGGCAGCCCACCAGACCGGCAGCGTGCCAGGTGGTGCCACTGGTCAGCGTGTTGCGTTCCAGCAGGACCACATCGTTCCAGCCCAGATCGGCGAGGTGGTAGGCGATGCTGGCGCCCACGATGCCACCACCGATGATGACAACCTGGGCCCGTTCGGGGATCTGCTTGGCCATGGATCAGACTCTGGTGGTTCAGGGAGGCCTGGTAGGCCTCGGTTAGGCAGGGGCACTACCCCTTGCCGTTAGACGACTTAGCGATTAGGTTACAGGCTCTAACACCAGTGATGCCGGTCGCCGGCGCTGGGTCCGCGCAGTGTACGACCCGAACCCCACGGGAGAATTCATGAACACCCAACGGGAACTCGCCCAGAAGCACCTCGTCCCACACTTCACCCCGAATGCCGCGTGGCAGAACGACCTCCTCCCCATCATCGAGCGGGGTGAGGGCTGCTACCTCTACGACACCGAGGGCAACGAATACCTTGACGGTCTCGCTGGGCTGTTCTGCGTGAACATCGGTCACGGTCGGTCCGACCTGTCGGCCGCCGCGGCTAAGCAGATGGATACGCTGGCCTTCTCCACCAACTGGGGCTTCGCTCACCCGCCGGCCATCGAGGCCGCCGAGATGATCGCCGGCTTCGCACCGGGAGATCTGAACGAGACCTTCTTCGTTAGCTCGGGTTCGGAGGCCGTCGAGTCAGCCATCAAGTTCGCCCGCAACTACCACCTGGCCCGGGGCGACGAGGCCCGGTACAAGGTGATCTCCCGCAACTGGGCATACCACGGCACCACCCTCGGGGCGCTCTCTGTCACAGGCATTCCCAAGTTCCGAGACCCGTATCTGCCCATCCTGTGGGACGGCACCCGCCACGGCCCCAACACTCGCCAGTGCACGTCGCCGGCCGGTACCCCGGTCGCCGAAATGTCATGCGTGCAGGCAATCGAGAACATGATCCTGGCCGAGGGGCCCGAGACGGTGTCCATGCTCATCGCCGAGCCGATCCAGAACGGGGGCGGGGCCCTCGTTCCGCCGATCGGTTACTGGCAGGAATTACGCAGCATCTGCGACCGGTACGGCGTGTTGTTGGTGGCCGACGAGGTCATCTGTTCATTCGGCCGGTTCGGCCATTGGTTCGCCAGCGAACGCATGGGCGTGGTGCCGGACATGATTACCTTCGCCAAGGGCGTGACCTCGGCCTACCAGCCGCTAGGTGGTGTGGTCATCCGCGGCCCGTTAGTCCAAGAGTTGTTCAATTCGTCCATGGGTTCCTACGTGCACGGGGCGACGTTTGGCGGGCACCCGGTGGCCACCGCGGTGGCTGTGGCCAACATGTCGGCGATGCGCGACGAGGGGATCATGCAGCACGTATTGGACAACGAGGGCTATTTCTCCGACCAACTGCGGGCTATGGGTGACGCCCACCGTTCGGTCCGCGAGGTCCGGGGCACCGGCTACTTCTACGCCGTGGACCTGTGTGCTGACTCGGTCGACGACCAGGACCTCAGCCCCACACAGGAGGCTGGCCTCAGGGGTGGCGTGCTGGGGTCTCTCGTCCGCGAGGAGAGGATGACGGTGCGCCCTGATGACCGGGGCTACACCGGCCTGACCATTTCGCCGCCGCTAATTGCTGACCGGGTGGTTATCGACGATCTGGTGGCCCGGGTAGACCGTGTGGCCGGTCGGGTCGATGAGTGGCTGGACGCTAACGACTAGACCAACCGGGGTGGGGTAGCGGCTGAGGGCCGAGGGGGAATTGAATCGTGAAGGATCTTTCGGTCGAGGGACTGGGCATGGTTTACGAGTTGCCGAAGGGCGGCTCGGTCGAGGCCCTGCACGACGTTTCGTTCGACCTCGAGGCTGGGCGATTGCTGACGCTCCTAGGACCGTCGGGGTGCGGCAAGACGACGTTGCTCAACATCATCGCCGGATTCCTGACCCCCACCTCGGGCTCGGTGACCTTGGGTGGCGATCCCATAGCCGGGCCCGGTCAGGAGCGTGGCATGGTCTTCCAGCAGGGTGCCTTGTTCGAGTGGCAGAACGTGGCCCAGAACGTTGCCTTCGGCCCCCGCATGAACCGGAAGAAGCGGTCCGAGACCAACGAACTGGTCGAGGACCTGCTATCCACCGTCGGTCTGCAGGGCTTCGGCGACAAGGCGGTCTATGAACTATCGGGGGGTATGCAACAGCGCGTGGCCCTGGCTCGATGCCTGGCCAACGACCCTGAGGTCATCCTCATGGACGAGCCGTTGGGTGCGCTTGACGCCCTGACCCGGGAGAAGATGCAGAGTCTGATCCTGAAGCTCTGGCAGGAGACGGGCAAGACCATCGTGCTGGTCACCCACAGCGTGGAGGAGGCCCTCTACCTGGGCGACCGCTTGTTCGTCATGGCGCCCCGGCCGGGTCGCATCGAGCGGGAGTACGAACTGCCATTTGCCGCCAATGGCCTGCACGTTGATCCTCGTGAGATGAAGGCCTCACCCGAGTTCATTGAAAAGCGTGAGGAACTGTTGTCTCTCATCTGGGAGATGGAGGAACAGATCATGGGCCATGAGGGAGGTATGGCATGAGTGTTCTCACCCGACTCACTGGTGGTTACGGTCCGGGCCGCAAGGGGGCTGGCGCCCGTAAAACAGTCACCTTTGGGGATGCCTCGGAGGTCAAGGGCTCGCCGAGCTGGAGTCTCTTCTCCCTCCTATTCGTGGCTCTCGTTTGGTGGTGGATCAAGCGCGGTCCCGATCCGATCATCAACGACCGGACCTTCCCATCCATGCGCCAGACCTGGGACGCCTTCTTCGAACTGGTGGACAGGGGCTATCGCCGGGTCGGCCTATGGGACCACACGTGGGCCAGCCTTTGGCGGGTGCTCAAGGGTCTCGTCTACGGCGTGGTGGTGGGCGTGCCCGTCGGCTTCGCCATGGGTCTGTCCAACCGGCTGCGCGGCATCTTCGACCCCATCGTCGAGTTGTTGCGTCCCGTACCACCGCTTGCCCTGCTGCCGCTGTTCATCGTGTGGTTCGGAATCGGCGAGGGCTCGAAGGTCAACCTATTGTTCTTCGCTGCGGTGTGGATCATGGTCATCGCGGCCCGGGCCGGCGTACTCGGAGTGCGGGGCTCGAAGGTCCACGCTGCCTACTCGTTGGGTGCCAACCGCTGGCAGATCCTGCGTTACGTAATCCTGCCCAACGCCCTGCCCGACATCTTCACCGGCATGCGTGTCGCCCTTGGCGTGTGTTGGGGAACCCTGGTGGCCGCTGAGCTCACCGGTACCACTACCGGCTTGGGTGCCATGATCTTTGCCGCCTCCAAGTTCTTTCGAATGGACATCGTGGTCGTGTCGATCATCACTATCGGGGTTATTGGCGTGGCCATGGACCTCATCATGCGGTTCTTGGAACGTCGCTTGATCCCGTGGCGAGGCAAGGGTTGATCTCACCGGGGGGCTACCCAGATGACTAGCGCCATGGGCGATCGGATCCCGGCGATCGTTGCCGACTGGTATCAGAGGGCCGCCGCTGATCCGGCCCGAGTGGTGCTGGCCGACCTAGGTGATCCCCGGGCCGACTTCGCCGCTATCCAGTTGGTCGACGAGGGCCTCGTGCAGCCCCTCCATCCCATCGTGGATCGGGGCGATGAGCACCAGGCTGAGGCCATCGCCCTTGCCGAAGCCGCCGGCTTGGACGTGGCCGACCCGGTAGTGGCAGCCACCGTTCTGGTCCGATCCGGGGTGGCTGACGCCGCGGTGGCTGGAGCGTCGCGACCCACGGCCGATGTCCTGAGGGCTGGCTTGAAGGTTCTGGGAGTGGCTCCGGGCGTCGACCTGGTATCCAGCTGCTTTCTGATGGTGTTGGCCGACGGGCGGATGGTGGCCTACGGCGACTGTGGTGTGGTCCCTGATCCCAATGAGGCGCAGTTGGCAGCCATAGCCGCCTCGACGGCCGACACCTGGGAAGCCCTGGCGGGTACGGGGTCCGTAGCACCGCTGGTGGCCATGCTCTCGTTCTCCACCCGGGGCAGTGCTGAGCACCCGCGGGTGGACAAGGTGCGTGAAGCCACCCGGCTACTGGTCGAGGCCCGTCCAGACCTGGTGGTGGACGGGGAGCTGCAGTTTGATGCGGCGATGGTGCCCGCCGTGGCTGCCGCCAAGGCGCCGGGATCACCTGTCGGCGGTGCAGCCGACGTGCTCGTGTTTCCTGACCTGGACAGCGGCAACATCGCCTACAAGGTGACCGAGCGCCTGGGTGGTGCCCGGGCCTATGGACCGTTGCTTCAAGGTCTGGATGGCGTGCTGCACGACCTGTCAAGGGGTTGTTCGGCGGCCGACATCGTGGACGTGGCCGTCATCGCCGGACTTCAGGTCCGGGCCCGTCAGCGCGCCGACTCCTGAGTCGGCGGGATCGGAGAACCGACCGTGCCCCTGTCGGCGGTCCTGCTGGTGCTGACTTCCACGGTCCTGCACGCCGGATGGAACACCCGCCTCCACCGGTGCAGCGATCCCGAGGTCGTCATCGCGTTGGCCTACCTGTTCGTGGGCATCGTGCTAGTTCCGGCCGCGGTGGTCGACCCCCCGGGCGAAGTTTTGGGCTGGGTGCTTGCCTCTTCGGTTTCCCAGGGCCTGTACATGGGCCTGTTGGGATCGGCGTACCGGGCCGGGAGCCTCGGCGTGGCCTATCCGATCTCACGGGGCACGGCGCCATTGTTGATCGGCCTTGGAGGATGGCTACTGCTGGACGAGACCCCCTCGGTGGCCACGGTGGCCGGGCTGGTCGTTCTGGTTATTGGACTGCTCTCTCTGGCCGGGGTGGGGACGCAACGTCAGGAGAGGCGGGCCATGGTGCTGGCCGCGGTGACCGGGCTGTGCACGGTGGCTTACTCGTTGATCGACGCCCGCTCGGTCGACCTCACAGGGGCCATGGGCTACCTGTCGGTAGTCATGGTCCTGAGCTCGCTGGGCGTCCTGGCCGTGCGCCGACCGGCAATGGCCCGACTCCGGCCGGTGCTCGGCGAGTCGGTGGTGGTGGGCCTCGGACAGGGTGGGGCTTACGGGCTGGTGCTCCTGGCCTTTCAGCAGGCTCAGGCGGGGCAGGTGTCGGGCCTCCGGCAGGTATCAGTAGTTCTCGGGGTTCTTATCGCCCGGGAGTCCCTCGGTCCCCGGGCCATGTGGGGTGCCGTGATGGTGACGCTCGGAGCGGCCCTGGTGGTTTGGTGAGGAAGTGATCCCTAACTGGAACGTGAGAGTCTCTAACACTAGGATCTGGCAATGAGCCGTCGGACCCTGGACACCGATCAGGTCGTGTCCTCGGCGGCAGCTCTGGCCGATACCGAGGGACTGGATGCCGTCACCCTCACCCGGGTGGCCGAGCGCCTCGGGGTCCGACAGCCCGCTCTGTATCGCCATGTCGACAGTTACGACGGGCTGATCCGAGCCCTGGGCTTGAGGGGTCGGGAGATCCTGGCCGAATGTCTGTCCGAGGCGGCCGTGGGCCTAGCCGGCGATGACGCGGTTTGGGCCATGGGCCGTGCCTGGCGGGCCATGGTGCAGGACCACCCGGGCCTTTACGCGGCCACCGACCGGTTCGCCTGTGCCGGCGACGGTGAACTAGAGGCTGCCGTCGAACGCGTGGTGGCCGTGCTGGGTCAGGCGTTGACCGCCTACGGCCTATCCGACGACGATCGGGTGCACGCCGCCCGGTCCATGCGCAGTGCCTTCCACGGTTTCGCCCACCTCGAGTCCGGCGACGGTCATCCCCACCCGGTCGACCTCGACGACAGCTTCCATAGGTTGGTCGACTTGCTATGCGCCGGCATCCAACAGATGGCCCCGGTCGTCACCTGACCCGGCCCGTCACTCCGCGTACGAGATCACCTGAGGAAGGACGACCCGTGACCCGCCTCGGATTCGTCTTGGACTCTGGCAGTTGCATTGGCTGCCACGCCTGCACCGTCGCATGCAAGAGCGAGCACGACGTGCCGTTGGGCGTCAACCGCACCTGGCTCAAGTACGTCGAGACGGGTACTCATCCCGAGACCAACCGCCTGTTCTCGGTCATGCGGTGCAACCACTGCGAGGACGCCCCATGTATGACCATCTGCCCGACCTCGGCTTTGCACCGAGCCGACAACGGCGTGGTTGATTTCCAGGACGATGACTGCATCGGTTGCAAGGCGTGTATGAACGCCTGCCCCTAT
>JASLKB010000126.1 GCA_030747775.1 Acidimicrobiales bacterium
TCTCCGCCATTGCCCTCGAACTCGGCGATGAACGCATCCGGGTTCACACCCGTATAGGGGATCCCCTCACCCTCGGTGAACACGATGGCCCGCGTGATGCCCTGGTCCAGCGCCCAACGCGCTGCCGCCTCTGACATCCCGTAGTCATCAAACGTCACCAGGTACGAGTTAATCGACGCATCAGCCAACGTCGGCTCCGTCGACGCCGCTACGAACAACGGCACCTGACCACCGGTCGTCTGCAAAATCGGCAACGCGAAGTCCGCGAACGGTGGGCCAATCAGGAAATGGGCGCCCCAGTCCAGCAGCTCCTGGGTAGCCAACGCCGCGTCGTCACCAACCTCAGCCACGCGGACCTCCACTGGGCTTCCGTTGATGCCACCTGCGCAGTTGATCAGCTCCGCCACATACGGCACGACCTTCGAGCCCGGAATATCCACGAACCCCACAACGTCGGAGAAGTCCATCGCCATTCCCACGCGGATCGGGTCGCCCGACGGTGCATCGGCACAATCCGAGAGGTCCGCCGCCAAGACAGCGTCCACATCTAGACCCGACATCGCCGAGGCTGAGCCGCCCCCTGACGCAGCGGTCGTCGCAGGCGCAGCTGTTGTTGCCGGCGCAGCTGTTGTTGCCGGCGCAGCAGTGGTCTGTGGCTCTGACGCCTCATCGCTACTGCTCCCGCAGGACGCAGCTGTAACTGCCAAGACAGTCAACAAAGCCATCGTGAATTTCGTTTTCATATCAGGACACCCCTCCGGATGGAACTCAACTAGAGACCAGTTAGTACTTCAAAATCGTTGCAAGTAAATCATTCGGGAATAGCCAACGGTCAATCGAGCGACCTTCTAGCGCTCCTGACCAGTCACACCGAGCAGGTTTACATGGTCGCCACCATCTTTGCATGGCAGTCGTTAGGGACCAAATAAGCCGCCATGTCAGCGCTCTGGACCACGAATACCACGGAACTCCCAATCACCGCCGAGTGCCGTAGAAAGAACTTCTTCGGACTCCGTGGGTTGGGCGCCACAATCATCGCGAATCGCTGTCGGCCCCCCGACGATGGTGTTGGTCAGTGCACCAAGACCGTCGACTTCGACAGTGACCACATCGCCGGGCTGGACTGGCCGGGAGTTCGCTGGCGTCCCGGAGAACACCATGTCGCCTGGCAGGAGGGTGATTGTGCGCGCCAGATCGGCTACCAGGTAGTGCATGTCCCAGGTCATTTCATTGGTAGTGCCATCCTGTGCTAGTTCGCCGTTGACCAGCGTGCGTATGCCCTTGTCGCGGAAGTCCCATCCCTCGACGAGGCCGGGGCCTACAGGGCAGAGGGTGTCGGAGCCCTTGACCCTCAGCATGGATCCTGCGTCTGTGTCTCGAAAGTCGTGAAGGCCGTAGTCGTTGCCAATTGTGTAGCCCGCGATGTAGTCACCTGCTTCCTCAGGGCTGATATTGCGGCACGTTTTGCCGATCACGATGACGATCTCGCCCTCGTAGTTGAGCCACTGGCACCGCTCGGGTCGCACCACGTCGCCACGATGTACGTTCAACGAGGAGGTCGGCTTGTGGAAGTAAGTGGGCGCCGCCGGCAATGAAACCTGGAACTCCTCGACCCGACTGACGTGGTTGAGGTGAACGCAGAGGATCTTGGATGGCTCGCTGGGAGCCAAGTGCATGGCATCAGCCTCAGAGATCCGGTGACCACCGCTGGTCACCAATTCTTTGCCATCCACCGTCACGGGGACCACCAACCCGTCCAGCATGATTCGCCGCGTCTCCCGCGATCCTCTTCCGTCCGTGGCCACCCGCATCTCCCCATCGGTCGATCCCTCGCCAGCGGCGGGAGAACCATCTTTGCATGGAAATCGTTAGGGACCAAATGATACGCTCGTCGTCATGGCGAACCTCCAAGGTTTCACGTTTCCCCGCTCGGCCACCGGCTTCTCCTCGCTGGTGCCCTCCCCCCCATGGCACTACTCGGGCGACATGCTCACCGTCGAGTACCGCACCGATCCGGCGGCCGTGGCTGAGCTTCTTCCCGAGCCATTGGCCCCTGTCGACGACGACCCGGGCGCGGTGGCCGTCATCTGGGCCGACTGGCAATCCTGCTCCGACGACTTCAATGAGGTCGTTGACCCCGACCGACTGCAGTACAAAGAGTGCTTCGTCGTTGTCCGCTGCACCTACCAAGGCCAGACGTACAGCCGCTGCGTTTATATCTGGGTCGACAAGGACTACGCGATGCTGCGTGGCCACGTGCAGGGCTACCCGAAGAAGTTGGGCGACATCTGGGTCACCCGGCCAGTCACCGTGGGCCGGGCCGGACCTCGACTCAAACCCGGCGGCCGCTTCGGCGCTACCTGCTCGGCCTACGGGCGTCGACTTATCGAAGCCGAATTCACGATCACCGGCCCCAGCGACCACTCCGGCTTCGTGAACGCCCTACCCATGATCCACCACCGATTCTTCCCGACCATCGAGGCTGACGGCACCGATTCGCTGCACGAACTGGTCACCATGCAGGGCTACGACGCTGAGGTCAGTCCCGCCTTCACCGGCGACGTCGATCTCCGGGTATTCAAATCTCCAGTCGAGGAACTCGACCGTCTCGCTCCCCAGGAAATGATCGCCGGCTACTGGCGCAGCGTGAGCGCCTCGTGGAACGGGGGCACCACCCTCGCTGATCTCCGCCCGGAAGAGGAATAGTGGTCGATAACACCGGGACGAAGTTGACTCGTCACCCCTGGACACCGGACTCTGACGACGGCCACGCTGACCTGTCGTCACATGACACCTGGGTGGCCGGTACGCCCTACTCCACCTTCCAGCGAATGCGCGATGAGGATCCGGTGGCATGGGTCGACGAAGTCGATGGCTCCGGCTTCTGGTCCGTAACTCGTTACGACGACGTGGTCGATCTCAACCATCGCTGGAACGACTTCACCTCGCATCTAGGCATCCGCCTCGAGGAGATGGACGCCGAGGAAACCGAGGCCCGGCGAACCCTCATGGAGCTCGACCCGCCCGACCACACCAGGTTGCGCCGACTCGTCAACCGGGGTTTCACACGTATGACAGTCGAGTCCTACGAAGAGCCGATCCGGGAGCTCACATCCGGGATCCTCGATGAAGCGCTCGCGCTCGGAGAGTTCGACTTCGTAACCGAGGTGGCCCGCGTGCTTCCAATGCGCATGCTGGGTCGCCTTCTAGGGGTCCCTGACGACCATGCCGAGCAGCTCGTGGAGTGGGGCGATCAGCTCCTGTCCAACTCCGATCCCGAATACACAGACCACGTTGTCGACCAGGTCGACACCGATGAGTTCCGACTCATCCCCTTCCGCAGCCCAGCCGGCATGGAGGTCTTCCGTTACGCCCAAAAGGCAGCTGCCGAACGGCGGGGCTGCCCCCACGACGACGTGATCTCCCGACTGCTGGCAACAACCACCGACGGTGAACCTCTCAGTGATCTGGAGTTCAACAACTTCTTCGCTCTACTGGTCGCCGCTGGCAACGACACCACCCGCTACTCGCTTACCGAAGGTCTACGGGCACTCGTAGACCATCCCGAGCAAATGCAGGCTCTGCGAGATGAACCGGCGCTGATGGAAACGGCAGTCGAAGAAATCCTGCGGTGGACCACAGTCACTACCCACTTTCGACGCACAGCTACCAGCGACCAGGAGCTCCACGGCCGCACCATCCGAAAGGGCGACAAGGTGGTCCTCTGGTGGGTGGGCGCCAACTACGACGAGCGCAAGTTCAAGGACCCCTACCGGTTCGACCTCCACCGCGACCCGAACGACCACGTGGCTTTCGGCCGCAACGGTCCCCACCTGTGCCTCGGGGCGTGGCTAGCCCGCATGGAACTCCGAATCACCCTGCAAGAACTGCTGGCACGAACCTCCGACATTGAAGTAATCCGGGCCTCGGACCGGCTGCGTTCCAACCTGATCAGCGGCACTAAGCACCTCGCCGTCCGGGTCGCCTGATCCGCTCATCGGTCGCCGACCCAACGCCGAAGCGGTCGGCCACTCAGGCCAAGTCGTTGACCAAGACGCCCTCGAGAACCACCGGTTCACCGTCCAATTCGACTGTGCAGTTACGCATCGGCAGGTCGAAATGGCCACGGCAGTAACGGCCGGCCACCTCGTTGGCTCCGGTAGACCACAGGAAGTTGCCGGCAAAAGCACGTAACTCAGTGCCGTTCAGGTCGGCCTTGTCGTACATGGGCAGCACGTCCCACCGGCAAGCATGGTTCATGCCCCAGCCCACGTGGCTCACCGCGTAGGCCTCAGGCTCGTTCCAAGCTTCCAAGTAGGAGGAAAAAAGTTCGGCGTCCAACCCGTCTCCCTCGACAGCAATCACATGGTCAGCCTTCAGGGTGCATGCGACCGGTGAACGCACGTAATCCTTGAAGGTGAGGTTGGCATCACCCGGCGCCATCACCACGGTGCCCGATGTCGACCCAGCAGCCGGGAAGCACAGGACCAGCCCTCCGGGCCAATGGGCGATGTCGCCCGGCGCGGTAACCGTGCCGTCCGAACCGGCCACCACGGCGCCGGCCATATCCACGGTGAGGTCGGTACCGATCGCCGAGGTGACCCGCATCGTCGACGCAGCGGCCAACCTTTCCCGGCCCCGGGCCACGCGGGGGCCCATTCCCTCGTCGTGGCCGACCCTGTCGAACACCTCGGGGTGCTCGTTGGAGAGCATCAAGATCCGTGCACCATCAGCCAGGATCACCGCCCTCTCCTCAGCATGGAGGAGACCCTCGACGGTGCAATCCACGATGAAGTCCGCGGCGGCCAGACCGGCGACCACGGCCTGGTTGTGGGCGATGGCCACCGATGCGCCGGTGGAACGGATCGGCACCGGCCCACGATTAGGGGGCGTCGGAAGCACCATGGTCGAGACCTTGGCGCCCAGACGTTGGAGGGCCACCACGGCCGTCTGGATCAGCGCTGGCCGTCCGTCATCCTCGGTCAGCACCACTGCCGTCTCTCCGGAGACCACGGCACAACGGGCGAAGTGGTCCGAGAAAGCCTCGATCCGGTGCCACGGCACAGTCATCTGGTCCCCCTCATTCGCCATCCGATCAGTCGTCGTAAAGGCCCGCCCGGCCAAGTCGGTCCAGGGTCACCTCGACGCTCCACGGGAGCATCGTGGCACCGCACCGGGCGTCGCGATACATCCGCTCCAACGCACTAGGGCGCAACAACGAGCGGCCACCGCATACGCGAACGGCCAGAGACGCCACCTCGGGAGCAGTTTCCATGGCCGTAACCGTGGCCGCCCATGCCCGACGCAACTGCTCATCAGAGGGATCCGCCCCAACTTCGCCCAGCATCCGATAGGTGAGCGCCTGCGACCGCTCCCACGCCAAACGCATCTGGGCCCAAGCATGCTGCTTCTGAGGTAGGTCCCGCCGATCGAACTCCCCGTCGTCCCCCCGGAGTGACTCAGCGGTGTAGTCCAGTACCGCCCGTTGGATCCCCAGATAGGTGAATGACAACGTCGTATAGAAGTAGGGCCAGCGAGTCGCCATCTGATCGAAGCCGCCCGGAGGAAGAAACTCGTTGTCGGCAGGAACGAAGGCCTCCTCGAAAAGCAGGTTCTTCGAGACAGTGCCCCGCATGCCCAGTGGATCCCAGTCACCCTCGATGACGACACCCTCGGCATCGGCAGGCACCCCAAGGAAGCGGACACGGTTGTCACCCTCGACCATGCAGGTGACGTTGTGGAGGTCGGCTACCTCCGACAATGAGGCGAAGATCTTCCGTCCCGACACCCGATAGCCGCCGTCCGTTGGGACGGCCCGCACAGCGAACCCGGTGGTCTCCCCTGAGGCACGACCCTCGCTGAACGGTTGGGCGTGAACTCGTCCGTCCTCGATGACGCCTCTCCACAAGGCCGTGCGCCGCCGCTCGTGCAGGTCACGATCCTCATCCGACATGTCCAGGTCGTCGGCGATCTGGCCGACCAGCAGCGTGGTCGCCGTGTGCATGTTGAAGGTGAGCGCCGTGGACCCGCAGTGTCGACCCAGTTCCTCTGACACCAGGGCATATGTGACGAAGTCGCCACCGAGCCCACCGTGCTCCTCAGGAATGCATAGGCCCAGAAAGCCGGCGTCACGAAGGTCCGCATAGTTCTCCAGGGGGAAACTGGCGTCGCGGTCGACGACGTGAGCCCGGGCGGCAAATACTGGCCCCATCTC
>JASLKB010000127.1 GCA_030747775.1 Acidimicrobiales bacterium
TTGGATGTTCTTGGCTCCGGGGGTGGGGATCGAACCCACGACCTGCGGATTAACAGTCCGACGCTCTGCCAGCTGAGCTACCCCGGAATGGGCGTGCGAAGGATACCAGCGGCACCCATTTCCCCGCCGGGACGATTGCACCGGGCGAGGATTGACCAGCGGTCCCGTCAGTCCTCGTCGAGATAGTCGCGGAGCCGCTGTGACCGGTTCGGATGCTTCAACTTCGACATAGTCCGAGCCTCGATCTGACGCACCCGCTCTCGAGTCACCCCAAAGTGAGTACCCACCTGTTCAAGGGTCAACGGTTCGGTCCCATCGAGGCCGAACCGCATCCGCACGACATCCTTCTCCCGGTCGTCCAGGTCATCGAGTGCCGCCAGCACGGCATCGCCCAACAGTCGTCGGGTGGCCGCATCGGCCGGAGCGATGGCCCGGGGGTCAGCGACCAGATCACCCAGACTGGAGTCCTGCTCCTCTCCCATCGGCGAATCCAGCGACAGTGGACTGTCCTGCTCACTTGCCAATCGGAGTAGATTTTCAACCTCGGCGGGCGACACGGCTGCCCACTCGCTGATCTCCGTATGTGACGGCTCGCGCTCCAGTTCCTGGGCCAGGTCACGCTTGACCCTGAGCACCCGATTCATAGCGTCCACCTTGTGGACGGGAATCCGAATAGTCCGTGACTGGTCAGCAATGGCCCTCGTGATGGCCTGCCGGATCCACCAGGTGGCATAGGTCGAAAACTTGAAGCCCTTGCTGGCATCGAACTTCTCTACGGCCCTCATGAGGCCCAGATTCCCCTCCTGAAAGAGATCCAGTAGCGGGAGTCCCCGACCTCCGTACTTCTTGGCTACCGACACCACGAGACGCAGATTCGCCCGGGTTAAACGGTCACGGGCCCGGTCACCACAACGCTGGAGGCGCTTGAGTGCCACCAACTCGGCACGGTCGATCTCACCCAGTTCCCCGGAAGCCGAGAAGTCGGCCAGCCGCCCCTCCGCTTCGACCCCCCTAGTGATGGCGTCGGCCAACTCCACCTCTTCACGTGCGGTCAGCAGCGCCACCTCCCCGATCTCCCGGAGGTATCGGCGGGTTGAGTCGGTGGCCCCGCCGGTCTCGGTACCCGACTCCAGTCGGACCCGATACTCGGCCCTGCTGGCCCTCGCTAGTCGCACCACATCCTCGGGGGCGACCGCAACAGCCACTGTTTCGTCGAACTCGATGCCCTCGGCCTTCAAACGGCGGCGCACGTCAACGATTAGGTCCGAGGTGATCTCCGCGTCCCGGAGGACGTCGATGACCTCATCAAGGCGCAGGTTGCCTCGATCACGCCCCCGCCGTAGCAGCCGCGCGACTTCGAACTCCGAAACTCCGGACCAGACCTGTGATCCAAGAGCCGCATCAGCCATCGACCCTCCCCTCAAAATGGTCGGTCAGCCACCGTACCAATTGCTCGATGTCAGCGCCGCTGGCCACCACCTCACGTAATTTCATGACCTCAGTCCGCAGGTACGAGATAGACGGTTGATAGGCCGCCAAGTCGCCGGACAACCGAGCCTCGGCCTCCAAGGACACGGCAGCCCGTTCAGCGGCCAGGTAGGCCAACCGGGTTAGCACCCCGACCGGTTCGTCGTCAGATGCGTCCTGGACGGCTAGTCGACCCAGAAGGTCAGCGATCTCGGACTTGGCGCCAGCCCTCGCCCCATGGAGATCCGTCGCCTCAATGAGTACGGCGAGAGCCGCCCGGTTGCGTTGGTCGTCAAACAACACCGGCGAGAGGTGAGCCCTGATCTCCTCCGGACGATGGACCAGCAATCGGAGAGCCTGGATCTCGGGCGTGAGGTGATCAGCCGCCGCGAAGGCCCCTGCTGTTACCACCGCTCCGCCGGACCGGGAAGTCGTCTGACCTCGGCGAATCTCCGCTGTGGCGACCGCTCCACGACGACGGAGTTCGTCGATGCCGACCTGGCACCGGTCAGCGATGCCCATGGCGTACTGATCTCGCACCAGAGCATCTGGATGCTCTGCAACCAGCGTCATAGCCTCGGTGGCCGCCCGAGCCCGCCCCTCAGCCGAACCGAGGTCACCGCGAACCAGCACCCGATCCACTCGGAACTCCAAGAATGGGCGGGCGTCCGTGATGGCCTGTTGCAGCGCGTCGGGATCCGACCCCGCCAAATCACCCGGATCTGCACCCTCTGGCAACGCCGCCACTGCGAACTGTAAGCCGAACTCCTCCTCCCATGCGTAGACCCGTTCGGCGGCCGCCTGTCCCGCTCCATCGGCGTCGAAGGCCAACACCACACGTTTGGCAAAACGCCCGATAAGCCTTGCGTGGCTGGGCGTCAGAGCGGTCCCGCAGGTAGCCACCGCTCGTTCGATGCCCGCCAGGTGGCATCCGATGACGTCGGTGTAGCCCTCACACACCACCAACTCGTCGAGACGGCCCGCCTCAGCCTTGGCCCAGTGAAGCCCATAGAGAACGTCGGACTTCGAGTAGTACTCGGCCGCATCAGAGGTGTTCTTGTACTTCGGTCCCTCGCCGTCTGGCAACTTGCGGCCCCCGAATCCCACGGGGCTGCCCTGGGCGTCGAAGATCGGAAACACGATTCGAGCCCGGAAAAAGTCGTACTGGCCACCCCGCTTGTTGATCCCGCCGAGACCAGTCGCCTTTAGGTCGTCATCGGATAGGCCCAGGGCCCGAGAGAGCAGCGACCAGTCGTCGGGCGCCCAGCCAATCTGGAACTGCCGGGCTACCTCGCCGCCGTAGCCCCGCGACCGCAGGTAGTCCCGTGCCGGTCGGGCTGCCGGATCCTCCAATAAGCGCTGGTGGTAGAAGTCGACTGCCTTCTGGACGATCTCGGCGTATTCCTTGCGGCGGTTGCGGCGCCGTCCCTCATTGTGGTCGGTGTACCGCAGGGAGATCCCCGTCTTGGCAGCCAGAAGCTCCACCGAACTGGCGAAATCCAGGCCCTCGATCTCGCGGACAAAGTCGATCACGTCTCCCGAGACCTGGCACCCGAAGCAGTAGTAGACGCCCTTTTCGGCGCTGACTGAGAAGGACGGTGACTTCTCGCCGTGGAACGGACAAAGTCCCATCCACTGGGCACCAGTCTTCTTGAGTTGGGTGTGCTCGGTGATTACCCGGATGATGTCGGACTCGTCGCGGACCTTCCGTACGTCCTCGTCGACGATTCCCATAGCCGGACGGTACCGCCGCCAGACCCGCCGGGTCAGCCGGGCCTGTCAACCATCGAGGTCGATGAGTGCCTGGGCCACTGCCAGTCGGGCTACGGGCACACGAAATGGCGAACACGACACCGAGTCGACCCCCGCCTTGACCAGCAAGTGAATGGACTCTGGATCACCGCCGTGCTCGCCACACACCCCGACCTCCATGCCAGGCCGGACCATGCGTCCGGACCGTGTGGCGGCCGCCACCAGAGGCGCCACCACACCGCCATCCAGATGGGCGAACGGGTCAGCGGGGAACAACCCCAGCTCGAGGTAGGCGCCCATCATCCGCTGCACCACGTCGTCGCGACTCAGGCCGAACACCATCTGAGTTAGATCGTTGGTTCCAAATGAGAAGAAGTCCGCGTGCTCCGCCATCTCCGAAGCCAGTAGAGCGGCCCGGGGCGTCTCAATCATCGTGCCGACTAGGAGCGGCTCGACGGGATCCCACGTCTCGATCTCGTCCAACACCCATCCTCGTACGAGTGCCAACTCGGAAGCCGTCGATACCAACGGCAGCATGATCGCCGCGTGGGCGTGTACCCCGGCTCCATCGGCATCATCAAGCGCTCCCAGAACGGCCTGGACCTGCATCCGGTACAGCCCCTCACGGAGCACAGCTAGGCGTATGCCCCGGGTCCCGAGCATCGGGTTGTGCTCCCTCCACCCCTCCGGTCCGTCCTCACCCAGAAACTCGTGGAGTGGAGCATCCAGTAGACGGACGGTCACCGGCAGGGGCGCCATGGCAACCATCACCGCTTTTAGATCCTCGCGCTGGGCTGCACCGAGTGCCTCCAACGCCTCGGTCTCTTCGTTGGGCGACGTGGCGAGCAAGAACGCTCGAACCAGCGGCAGGCGGTTACCGAGGAACATGTGCTCGGTTCGACACAGCCCTATCCCCTCGGCGCCGAATTCTCGGGCCCGCGCCGCGTCCTCGGCCCGATCAGCGTTGGCCCGTACGCCTACTCGCTCGCCCCGCACCTCATCGGCCCACTCCAACAGGACGCTCAACTCGGGCACCGACTCAAGTCCCGAAGGCTCCGTTGCCTCCATTGCGCCAACCACGACCTCGCCGGACCTACCGTCAATGGACATCATGGTTCCAGCATCCACCTGGAGGTCGCCCAGCGTCACGTGCTCGTCGGCCACCACCATGTCCGGCACTCCGACCACGGCCGGTATTCCCCACCCTCGGGCCACCACCGCCGCGTGGCTGGTCACTCCTCCCCGTGCCGTCAGAATCCCAACTGCCATCCGCATGCCAACCTCGTCGGTCGGGGACGTCTCCTCGCGGACCAGCAGGGCGTCCTCGTCCCGATCCACAGCATCGAGTACGTCCGCAGTGGTTAGGCAAACCACGCCCATGGCGACCCCCGGGCTGGCACCCGTTCCAACAGCCACCACCTGCGACACACCGCTATCTGAGGGAACGTCCGCGGACCCGCCGTGGATGATGTGTTCAACAAGTGCCGGATCGACTGCGGCCACGGCCCGCCAACGGGCTTCGGCCGTACCAGCCGCCTCGGCCTCGGCGACTAGGGCCCGAAGGCCGTCCAGAGTGTCCACGTCGGTCACCGTCGATCCCTCCGAACTGATCAGGCCCCAAGCCGCTCCGAGAAGAAGGCCACCAGCTCGTCAATGGCCACCCGCTCCTGGGCCATGGAGTCCCGGTCGCGCACGGTCACCGCCCGATCGTCCAAGGTGTCGAAGTCGATCGTCACGCAGAACGGCGTACCGATTTCATCCTGGCGCCGGTAGCGGCGCCCGATGGCCTGGGTCTGGTCGTAGTCGCACATCCAGTGGGGTTGGAGCAGGCCCAGAACCTCATTGGACGGGTCGATCAACTCGGGTTTCTTAGACAGGGGAAGGACAGCCACCTGGTATGGGGCGAGGCGGGCATCTAGCCGAAGGACGGTTCGGATCTCCCCGTTGACCTCCTCCTCGTCGTAGGCGGCCATGAGGAAGGCCATGGCCGTGCGGGTGGCCCCGGCCGCCGGCTCGATCACGTGTGGTACGTATCGCTCTCCCGAACCCGGATCGTGGTACTCCAGCTTCGCGCCGGAGGCCTCAGCGTGGCGGTTGAGGTCGAAGTCAGTTCGGTTTGCGATGCCCTCGAGCTCGTCCCACCCCCACGGGAACAAGAACTCCACGTCAGCAGTAGCCGACGAGTAGTGACTCAGCTCATCGCCCTCGTGTTCCCTCAGGCGCAGTTTGTCAGCCGGCATGCCAAGGTCGTGATACCAGGACATCCGTGCATCACACCAGTGTCGGTACCACTCCGAAGAGTCATCTGGCGGGACGAAGAACTCCATCTCCATCTGCTCAAACTCGCGGGTCCGGAACACGAAGTTGCCCGGGGTAATCTCGTTGCGAAACGACTTGCCGATCTGGGCGATTCCAAACGGCGGCTTCTTACGCGATGTGTTCAGCACGTTGGCAAAGTTCACGAACATGCCCTGGGCGGTTTCAGGACGTAGGTAGACCTCGGCGGCCGACTCGACCATGGGTCCGGCGTAAGTCTTGAACATCAGGTTGAACTCACGAGCCTCGGTGAGGGTGCCCGACTTCGAACACGATGGGCAGGTCTCTGGGTCGTCCAGTTTGTCCTGGCGATGCCGGGCCCCACACTCGCGACAGTCCACGAGTGGATCACTGAAGTTGGCCAGGTGACCCGAAGCCTGCCAGACAGCCGGTGGCGAAAGGATTGAGGCGTCGATGCCGACTACATCGTGGCGCATCTGAACCATGGTCCGCCACCACTGGTCCTTCACATTGCGCAGCAGCAGCACGCCGATTGGCCCATAGTCATAAGTGGACCGGAAGCCGCCGTAAATGTCCGCCGACTGGAACACGAACCCCCTGCGCTTTGAGAGATTCACCACCTTGTCAAAGAGTGTGTCGTCGTTGGGGACTGCAG
>JASLKB010000128.1 GCA_030747775.1 Acidimicrobiales bacterium
GTTGGTGCGTATCCGCTCTTCGACGGTGGCCATCCGAGCCGGGTGTGCAACCTGCCATTCCGGTGAAAACCATCGGTCCACGGCGAGGTTGGCCACCGGCCCCATCCCTTCAGTCTCGGCCAAGAACAGGCGGGCTCGAGCTCCGGTGATCTGCTCGGGGGTCCGTTCGAACACCGTGTTCATCGCGACCAGACGTCCCACAGTGTTCGGGTAACGGGAACCAACGGCCATGGCCACCAGGCCACCGAGCGACAGGCCGACCAAGTCGGGTTTCCTGCCACCACCGTCAACGGCCGTGGCATGAGACATCACCTCGAGGCCCTGGGCCACCAGGTCATCAAGCGAGCGCTGGCCCGGTGGATCTGCGGAACGTCCATGTCCGAGGAGGTCGTAGCGGACAACTTGGCGTTCGACGGCCAGGGTATCGACCACAAGGTCCCACATGTGGAGGTCCAGCCCGACCCCGTGAACCAATACGAGCGGGGGGCGAATCGACCCCGACCCACCGGTGGGGCCATCCACGCGGAAGTGGGTGCTGTCCCGAATGGGGCTCACCCCGCGGTCAACCCCATCTCCTCCATGTCGGAGTAGCGGTTACCGATGCGGTGGTGCGGTCGACCACCGGTCGATGCCCCGATGGCCACCAGGATCTCATCGGGCGCCGGAGCATCGGCCACGTGCATCTCGAGGGTGAGATAGTGCGACCGCCAGCCAGCGTCGACCTTATGCATCATCGGGATGGACAGGGTGGCCCCAGGGCCACCTCGGGTGTTGGTGAAGGACAGATACGCCGTACCCCCCACGGCGTCCCTGAACACATTGCCGAACCTAAGGGTGTGGATGAACGCCGAAGCGTGCTCCACCTCACCGGAAGTTCCGACCATGGCCGCCTTGCCATAGGCCTCGACTGCATCGGCCCCACCGCACATCTCCACCAGCCTCGGCACCAGGACGGCGCCGAGTTGTGGCGCCAGATCCATGATCAGCGGCCGGAGGTCCTCCACGAAGTCCTCACCTGCCCACGGATTGGCGATGACCGCGGCCACACCGTGCATCACCAACGGCGGGTCGGCGGGTCGGCCACCCTCGATGTGGATCTCTTCAGTCTGGGTGACCAACTTACGCATCTGGAGGCTCACTGGGGGAACTCTCCGACCGGCTCGTCGGGCCGGGCCGGATTGTCGCTCGCCGCTGTACCGCCGGGCGCGTGGGTGCTCCAGCCTCCACCGATCAGGTGGGCTCCAGTAGATATCGTCGTGCTCGCCATGGGTGGCAGCGTACCTACCGGCACCCCAGCGATCAGGCAGACCAGACTGGTCAATCCGGGTCCCTCCTCGGTGGCCACCGGTGGCCGATAGGTTCTCTGGGTCCGTTCCGACGGACCCGCGGGTGTAGTTCAACGGCTAGAACCTCAGCCTTCCAAGCTGATGATGAGGGTTCGATTCCCTTCACCCGCTCGGTTCAGTCACGGCCGTTAGACCGCAAACCCGATGGTCGTTACCATTTGCGGCGACGCCACCTTCTGATCCTCCCACCTTCCGTCGAGTCGTTGCTCGCCACCTATCCTCGCCCTGTGCTGATCGCTCAAATATCCGACTGCCATATCCGGGATCACGACAGCGCCTTCGGCCGCCTCGTCGATACCACCGAAACTCTCAGCCGTGTTGTCGACCACCTGTCAGCCCTGGATCCGGCACCTGATGTGGTTCTGGCGACCGGTGACCTGACCGACGACGGCACCCCACCCCAGTACGCCGTCCTCCGTGAGAAGTTGGCCCCCATCGCTGAAAAGGTCGTACCGCTGCCGGGCAACCACGACGAGGGTCCTGCTTTCCGACTGGCCTTTGCCGACCTGCTCCCCGGTGACCTAGCCGCCGACCACTGCAGTTACGTCATCGACCATTTCCCCGTCCGCCTGGTCGGGCTGGACACCACGATCCCGGGTCGCCACGACGGCCGATTCGATCCGGTCCGAGAGGAATGGCTAAACCAGACCCTTTCAGTCGACGATCGACCCACCGTCGTGTTCACCCACTTCCCACCATTTGAGACCGGTCTGAAATTCATGGACCAGAGTGGTGTCGCCGACGCCAACCGCCTACGGGCGACCATCGAGCGGCACCCTCAAGTCCGACTCCTAGTGGCCGGCCACCTGCACCGTCCGGTCCAGACGACCATCGGGGCGACACTCGTGTCGATCTGCCCGTCGACGGGCAATCAGTTGAACCTGGACCTGCACCCCCAACATGCGGCAGCGGTCAACGAACCCCCAGGCTTTCAACTGCACCGTTGGGACGGCGAACGGTTCGTTACCCATACGGGGATAGTGCGCGAACCCTCCACGGTCAGAACCATCGACCTCGGGCACTTCGCCGCCACGGTCCGCCACCAATACGAGGCTGGCGAACCGTTCAGGAAGTGACAGGCGGCGAGCCTCCCTGCCGATCCAGGAACCGATAGACATCGAGCAGGTCGATCCCGGGGAACGGTGAGAACTCCCGGGCAGACGACGGGAGGGCGGTCAACACGAAACTCCGCTCCGAAGCCGATGGCCACGCGACGCCGTCCCACCGTCGTAGCAGTTCTGGCTCGGCCTGATCGTCCTCCCCGTTGGCAACGACTCGACGCAGGGTGTCCCCACCCCGGAAATAGGAGGCGTCGGCCTCACTGCAACCAAGAGTCACCGCATAAGGGGTGCGCTCGGTCGCGTTCTCCACATAGGTCACGCACCAGAAGTCACCGGAGCCAGTCGCCGTGTGTTGGTAGTGGAGCAAGTCCGAACCGTCCCACGCCTGACGCGCTCCCCACTGGCGACCCAGACGCGCACCCTCCAGACCACCGTCAGGGTCAGCTGGGAATTGGAGCCCGTCATTCTCGTAGGCCTTGGTGATCGTGCCCTCAGGGTCGGTGCGGATGAAGTGAACCAATAAGTCGAGGTGCCGCGTAGCCAGGTTGGTGAATCGGTGGGCGGCCATCTCGTAGGAGACGTAATACCGCTCCTTGAGGTCCTCGATGGACAGGTCGCAGTCGCTCTTGGCCCCCGACAGGAAGCCGACGGCCGCCTCCTCTGGGATTAGTACCGCCGCCGCGTAGTAGTTCGACTCGATCCGCTGACGGAGGTAGCCCTCGAAATCGGTGGTCTCAGCGTGCTCCAGAGCAAAGTGTCCGAGCGTCTGGAGCACCACGGATCGAGCTGCCCGAACACTGAGGTCGTCACGCTGCGGGATGTAGATCACCCGACGGCGGGTATCGGTCACCGACCGGGCAGTCCGGGGCATGCCCTTGACCCGCTCTACGGTGAGACCGTGATGGGCAGCAAGGTCGACCATGTCCTTCTCCGTTGGTGGCCCCTCGCCGCCGTAGCCTGCGGCTACCAAATCCTCGGCAGCCCGATGCTCGATCTCGGCGAAGTAGTTGTCCCGAGCCCGCATCTCGGTTCGCAGAGCAATGTTGGCCAGCCGTGCTCGGTCTCCTGCCTCCAGATTGGCCAGGCCAGAACGGCTGACCTCGACGTCGGGTAGTGCCCGGTACAGGCCCACGAGAGTCTCAAGTACCTCGTCGTCGAGGCGGGCCCCGGCCCGCACCTCTGGTAATCCGAGAGTCGTCCTCCAGGGACCGACCTGGTGATGATCCAACTCCATCTCGAGTGCCGCCCGGTGGCTGGGTGGTGTCGGATCGAGCAGGTCCACCGTCGCGCAGCCCAGAGCGTCAGCCAACTCGCCGAGCACTCCAAGCTTCGGCTCGATCCGGCCGTTTTCGACCTGGGAGAGGAACGAAGCTGGCCGTCCGATGCGTTCGCCGAGGACGGCCAGGGTGAAGCCGGCCCCCCTCCGGAGGTGGCGAAGCCGGTGACCCAATACCACTGGATCGAAAGCCTGTGCACCCATGAATGGCTCCCGTCTCATCGTGGGGCCCAATTTCGGGGACCCGCCGGTCCAAACTCTTGCACTTTTTTCACCTAGTGCATAGGTCGGGGGATCTTCCCCCGTATCCGAACCAATGTAGATACGGAAGATCCCCGATACTCATGCTCACGAGATGGATACTCATGGCTACGAGACGTACCAGTAGGGGCACGTGCCTGCGTGGCATCACGCCCGGGAGGGAACTTCCATGATCGACCTGGACGGCATCGAGATCACCGGGCACGACCTCAGCGACGAGGTCTTTACGCCCGAGGCCACAGCGTTCGTCGCCGACCTGGTCCGAACCTTCCGGGACCGCCGGATCGAACTCCTGCGTAGCCGTCGTATCCGCCAAGAGAAGTTCGACGCCGGGCTGCGTCCCGACTTCCTTTCCGAGACCGCCGAGATCCGCTCAGGGACATGGACGGTTTCACCCCCGCCCAAGGACCTGCTCGACCGACGCGTCGAGATCACCGGCCCACCCGAGCGAAAGATGATGATCAACGCCCTGAACTCCGGCGCCCGGGTATTCATGGCCGACTTTGAAGACTCCAGCACCCCGACCTGGGACAACATGCTCAACGGTCAGGTCAACGTGCGCGACGCCATTCGCCGTGACCTCACCCTGCGACGCGACGGTAAGAGTTATGCCATCAACGACGAGATTGCCACGCTGGTGATCCGACCACGTGGCTGGCACCTCCCCGAGCGTCATGTCCAAGTCGACGGCAGGCCGGCCGCCGCCAGCCTCGTGGACTTCGGCCTCGTGTTCTTCCATAATGCCCGGGAAGCCCTCGACCGAGGGACGGCGCCGTACTTCTACCTCCCAAAGCTGGAGAACCACCACGAGGCTCGCCTCTGGAACGACGTGTTCTGCCATGCCCAGGACGCCCTCGGCGTGCCTCGAGGCTCGATTAAGGCCACGGTTCTCATCGAGACCATCACCGCGGCATTTGAAATGGACGAAATCCTCTACGAACTGCGGGAACACTCGACGGGGCTGAATGCCGGCCGCTGGGACTACATCTTCTCGGTGGCCAAGAAGTTCAATGCCGACCCGGCCTTCGTTCTGCCCGACCGGTCGGACGTAACCATGACGGTGCCGTTCATGCGGGCCTACACCGAGCTCATGGTGGCCACCTGCCACAAGCGTGACGCGCATGCCATCGGTGGTATGGCGGCCTTCATCCCCAACCGTCGCGATCCCGAAATCACCGCTCAGGCCCTCACCAAGGTTAAAGAAGACAAGCGGCGCGAGGCTAACGACGGGTGCGACGGCACATGGGTGGCTCACCCCGACCTTGTAACCGTGGCCGAGGTCGAATTCAACGCCATCCTGGGCCAAGGCCTCAACCAGGTCGACCGCCAGCGTCCCGACGTACGGGTCAGCAGCGACGACCTCCTATCGGTCGACGATTCGGGAGGCCAGATCACCCGGTCCGGCCTCGAGACCAACGTCTACGTGGGCCTCCGCTACCTCGCCTCGTGGCTGTCGGGCACCGGCGCGGCAGCCATCCACAATCTCATGGAGGACGCTGCCACCGCCGAAATCAGTAGGGCGCAAATCTGGCAGTGGATCCGTCACAGCCGTACCCTCGCGGACGGCGCCACGGTTACCCGTGACCTGGTCCGTTCCACGATCGACGCCCAGATGGCTGTCATCGCCGACGATCTCGGTAGCGAGGTGTTCGCTTCGTTGCCGTTCAACGAAGCCCGATCGGTTTTCGAGGAAGTAGTCCTGGCTTCGGAGTTCATCGAGTTCCTTACCCTCCCCGCCTACGAGCTTCTCGACTAACGGAAACAGCACCCACCGGGCATCGACCCCAACCAACTTCCCGATCGGGCCCGACGCACGTCCACGGTCCTCCACGAAAGCGAGTCAGTGATGCGCAACACGTTCGACGACCAGGTAGCAACCCTGGATAAGGACTGGAACAAGAACCCCCGATGGGAGGGCACGGTTCGCGATTACACAGCAGCTGACGTCGTCCGCCTACGAGGCTCGGTCCTGCCTGAGTGTTCGATCGCCCGCCATGGTGCGGAGGTGCTCTGGGAGAAAATGCACGATATGGACTACGTCCATGCTCTAGGCGCCATGACGGGCGGCCAGGCAATCCAGTACGTCAAGGGAGGCCTCCCGGCGCTGTACCTGTCCGGCTGGCAGGTGGCCGGTGATGCCAACCTGGCCGGTCAGGTGTACCCGGACCAGAGTCTCTACCCAGCCAACTCGGTGCCGGCCGTCGT
>JASLKB010000129.1 GCA_030747775.1 Acidimicrobiales bacterium
GTCCGGATAGGCGTCGGAGCATCTCGGTTGCCATTTCGGCGGTCTTCGGCTTGCCGAGGACGTCCCTGTCCACCACCACCACTGTGTCAGCGGCCAAGACCAGTTCACCTTGGCAGGCCACGGCATCGCGCTTGTCCCGGGCCAGACGTTCCACCATGGCTGCTGGGTCCTCGCCGGGTCGCCGGCCTTCGTAGACCTCGGCGGGTCGGACCTCAGGAGCCAAGCCAACCGCCCGCAACAGGTCCAATCGGCGCGGCGACGCCGAGGCTAGGACCACCGGAAGCGAGAACATTGATGCTGGTGGGCGGGCAGGGGGTCCGCGTTAGCCGCCGGACACCAGAACTTCGGCATCAGCAGGTGGAGGTGTGGCGTCTTCTGGTTCATCCAGCCATCCCGTCGGGAGGACCACGGGTTTCGGTCCATTGCGGTGGCTGCGGGGGACCCGGAGCGATCCCGGATCCAAGCTCATCGCTGGATCTACGGATTCGAGCAGGCTGGTTAGTAGAGCATTGAGGTGGTCGAGGTCGCTGACTTTCTGTAGGGCATTCCGGACCTGCGGGCCTGTGGCATAGCCCTTCAGGTACCACGAGGTGTGCTTGCGGAAGTCCTTGATGCCGTGGGGGCCAGCCCAGTCCACCAGCAGTCGGGCATGGCGGGCCATAGCCCGAGTCACATCTTCTAGTACCGGTGGTTGCCCGGGTTCGGCTCCCCCGGCCTCCGGGGTGGGGCCAAAAACAGCAGCCAGGTCGCCGAACAGCCATGGCCTGCCCAAGCAGCCGCGGCCGACTACCACGCCGTCACAGCCCGTGGACCGCATGAGACGCAAGGCATCCCAAGGCTCCCAGATATCACCATTGCCGAACACCGGGATGGACGTCACCGCCGCCTTGAGCGCGGCTACCGCCGTCCAGTCGGCCTCGCCGGAGTACAGCTGTTCGGCGGTACGGGCGTGAAGAGACACCGCAGCGGCGCCCACCGACTCGGCGATACGGCCCGCCTCGAGGAAGGTCAGGTGGTCATCGTCAGTGCCCTTGCGGAACTTCACAGTCACCGGGACTGGTCCGGCCCGCTCTACGGCGGCCCGTACGATGGCTTCGAACAGGCGAGGCTTCAGGGGAATGGCAGCCCCGCCCCCCTTGCGGGTCACCTTGGGCATAGGACAGCCGAAGTTCATGTCGACATGGTCGACACGCTCACCACCCACCAGAAGATCCACTGCCCGACCGATGCTGTCGGGCTCAGTGCCGTAGAGCTGGATGCTGCGGGGTGTCTCGGTGGGGTCGAAGTGGGCCAGTCGGGAGGTCTTGAGGTGTCCGTCTACCAGGCCACGGGCAGTGATCATCTCGCTGACGTAGAGCCCGGCACCGAACTCCCGGCACAGGCTGCGGAAGGGAGCGTTGGTTACACCGGCCATGGGGGCCAGTACCACAGGCGGCCAGACCGCTATAGGGCCAACACGGGGTACGGCGAATTCGTCAGGGGCGGCCGGCGGTACGTGTTCGTTGACCTCGGAACGCAGACTCATGCCGTCAAGGCTAGGAGCATGCCGCCCCGTCATGGTTGGGAACCAGACTCAGGTAGCGATCCGAAAGCCCTGGTGGCCGGTGGTGCTGTCCGGTGTGCTCGACGTCCGGGCAGCTAGCCGGTAGCGGTGGCAGTAGCTGTTGTGGCAGAGGAACGAGCCGCCCTTAAGCACC
Organism: Acidimicrobiales bacterium; assembly: GCA_030747775.1. Lineage (GTDB taxonomy): Bacteria > Actinomycetota > Acidimicrobiia > Acidimicrobiales > MedAcidi-G1 > UBA9410. The sequence continues at coordinate 1,698 of JASLKB010000129.1, forward strand.
CGGTTGACGCCCATCGGCGGTCCGGTTGGGTCGACCACCGGTCCGTTGGATCTGTCAGGCCGGTGGCTGGCCGTGAACCAGTCGGCCGTCCACTCCCACACGTTGCCCGAGCAGTTGTAGAGGCCGAAGGCGTTGGATTCGAAGGCATCCACCGGGCAGGTTCCTGCCCAGCCGTCTGCCGCGTCGTCGTCGTGCCAAAACGTCCCGGTGAAGATGTTGAAACGATGGTCGTCGGGGCCGTCAGGCTGGTTCTCGTCCCCCCACGGGAGACGCCGGCCTTCCAGACCACCCCGAGCTGCAAATTCCCACTCGGCCTCGGTGGGTAGCCGACCACCCGCCCACTCAGCGAAGGCAACGGCGTCGAACCACGAGACGTGGACCACCGGGTGGTCACCACGGCCGTCCAAGTCGCTGTGCGGGCCTTCGGGGTGGCGCCAGCTGGCTCCATGCACCTGTCGCCACCATTCGGCGCCCACCACGCCCCGAGTCTCATCAAAGTCGTCGGGAAGGTGTCCAGCGAATACGAACGACCAGCCATCGTCCTCGGCGAGGGTCTTATGGCCGGTCGCATCGACGAAGGCCGCGAACTCGGTTGTTGTCACCGCCGTGGACGAGATGGCGAATGGGGACAGGTGGACGGGACGGACCGGGCCCTCACCGTCCGACGGGTAGGCCCCCACCTCATTGCCCATCAGGAAGGTTCCTCCCGGTAGGTCGATCTGTCGGTCGTTGGCCACCACGGGTCGATCATCGCGCTCGCGGGTCCGGCTTGCGTACCGGCTGGTATCGATCAGGTCAGGCCGTGGTTCCTGCCAGGCCAGCAAAGAAGTTTCGAATGGCCGCCGCGCACTCGACGGGTGCCTTGACGTGGACCATGTGCCCCTGATCGGGGACGACCACCGAGGCGCGCACGTCAAGGTCCCGCTCGAACAGGCTGGCTGACGCGGCAAACCGCTTGTCGCGTTCGCCCAGGAGGACCAGCACTGGCACCCGGATCTCGTCAAGGTGGTCGATGACGTGGGAGTCGAAGTGCATCGAGATCTCCTCGGACCCCGGAGGGACACCGATCTTCACCGCCGACTCCCGCACCGACTCATTCCACTGGTCTCGGGCCTCAGCCTTCCGGAAGCCCGGTCCGGTGGCCACCAACACCAGACCGGCAACTTCGTCGGGACGATCCACGGCGTGGGCCAGGGAGAGGAAGCCGCCGAGGCTATGCCCCATCAGCACGGCTGGACCTCCGGCGGAACTGACGGCCCCATCGCGTACCGCAGCTAGATCGGCTAGGGCATGGGACCGGGTGTAGGCGCCCGGTAGGGGGATGCCGCTGTCTCCGTGGCCCCGGAGGTCCCAGGTCGTCATCGCTAGCTCGCCTGCCAGTTCCTGAACGATCGGCGCCCAGACCGAGCGGTCGTTGGCCCAGCCGTGGGTGGCCACCATCGGTGGAACGGCGCTGTTAGCCGATCCGATGGTCGAGACAGCCAACTCCACCCCGTCGGGTGCCGTGACCCGTCCGACGCCCATGTTCACCGCAGGTCCCGGAAGAACTCTCGAATGTCGGCCACCAGGTCGTCGGGACGTTCCATTGCCGCGAAGTGTCCGCCCCGCTCGTGCTCGCGCCAGAAAGTGACGTTGCGGTCGGCCTCCACCCAGCGGCGCCGACCCACCATTAGCTCCATTGGGAAGGCTGAGACCCCGAACGGCACATCGGGGTTGGCCGGTGGCATCCGTCCGGCCGCTAGGTCCTGCCCGAACTCGAGGTAGATGCGGGCCGACGATGTCGCTGTTCCGGTGAACCAGTAGGCAGACACGTTCGCAAGCAGGTCGTCGCGATCGATTACGTCGAGCGGGTCACCACCGTGGTGTGTCCAGCCGTGAAACTTCTCGCCGATCCAGGCCAGCAGCCCGATCGGAGAGTCGTGCAGGCCAACGCCGACGGTCTGGGGGCGGGTCTGCTGGATCAGGAAGTAGCCCCGCTCCTCCTGCTGGTACCAGGTTGACCGGTCGAGGTGCTTCTGCTCAGCGGGCGTGATGTCAGTGTGGTCGTCGTCGCGGCCCTGCGGAAAAGCGGGGATCATGTTCACGTGGCAGCCCATGACGTGGTCGGGGGCGTGGCCGGCCAGATGCTGGGAGATGAACGACCCCCAGTCGCCCCCCTGGACGCCGTAGCGGTCATACCCCAGCCGGGACATCAACTCGACGAAGGCCCGGCCGGTGCGGTCTGGCCCCCAACCTCGCTCGGTGGTCGGACCTGACCAGGCGTAACCGGGCAGCGATGGGGCGACCACGTGAAAGGCGTCGGTCGGATCGCCACCGTAAGCCACCGGGTCGGTCAGTGGCCCCAACACCTGCAGAAACTCGATGACTGAACCGGGCCACCCGTGGGACAGCAGAAGGGCCCGCGCTCCCGGTTCGGGGGACCGCTGGTGGATGGCATGGATGCGTTGGCCGTCGATGGTGGTGACGACCTGGTCGAAGGCGTTGATCCGGGCTTCGGCGGCCCGCCAATCGAAGCCGCTGGCCCAGTAGTCGGTCAGATTACGCAGCCACTGCTGGTCGCAGCCGTGGTCCCAGCCCGTCCCCGGGACCTGGTCGGGCCAGCGGGCGTAAGCCAGGCGACGGTGCAGCTCATCCACCTGCGCTTCGTCGACGTCGACGGTGAACGGCAGGACGTCCTCTTCCGAGGGCGTTGGTCCGGAGGGGTCTAGGGGATCGGGCATCGGGCGACGGTAGCCAAGGCATCCAGTTGGCCCCGAATCCGGACCAGAACCGAGGGTACGGTCGAGGACGTCGCATCGGCTGACAAACGGGGGTAACGAGGTGGATCTGTACAGGGCACGTGTGCTGGTGACCGGCGGGTCGCGAGGGATCGGGGCCTCACTGGCCAGGGCCTATGCGGGTGCAGGTGCCGACGTCGTGGTGGCCGCACGGGCATCGGACGAGCTGGAGGCCGTCGCCGCCGAGGTGGGCGGTCGAGCGGTGGCCGTTGACCTGACCGACTCGGTGGCCGTCGAGTCCCTCGTACCCGGGATCGAGGCCGAATACGGGCCGATCGACGTGCTGATCAACAACGCTGGCATGGAGACCACCGACATGGCGGCCGTCATCGACCCGGCGGTTGTCCGGGCCACAACCCGCCTCAACCTCGAGGCGCCCATGGTCCTGACCCGACACGTCTTGCCGTCGATGCTGGACCGGGGTCGCGGGCACCTGGTCTTCCTGTCGTCGATTGCCGGCACGGCCGGCTTCCCGACCATGGCCACATATTGCGCCACCAAGGCCGGGGTATCGAACTTCGTACGGTCTCTCACTCTCGAATTGCGAGCCACGCCGATCGGGACGACCACCGTGGCCCCGGGGCCGGTGGCTACCCGCATGTGGGATGCCGTAGAGGCCACGTCACCCAGCGGGCAGAAGGTGCTGAATCGGCTGAACGCGTTTCGGATGCTGCCCATCGTCGATCCTGACCGCCTAGCCCGGCGGGTGGTGGCGGCCACCCAGCGGGGGTCTCGTCACGTTCGTACGCCCGGTCGCCTCATGGGTAACTTCCTGCTCGCCGAGGGCCCGCATCGCATGACCAGCAGCCTGCTGGCCGGCGTTCGATTGGACCCCACTGATGTCCGGTCGGGTAACCAATCTGGATGATCTTGGCTCAGGCGTGTTCAGCTAGTTCGCGTAGCCGGCCCAGTACGGCGGCGGCCTCGCCGCCCACCGGCGTGACGTTCAGCGAGGTCACCCCGGCCTCCTTGTAGGCGGCTAAACGATCGACCACGTAGGCCTCGTCCCCACAGATCGACGTGTTTTCGATCAACTCGGCAGGGAGTAGGCCAGCGGCCTCTTCCTTGCGCCCGTCCAGATAGGCGTCCTGCACGGCGGTGGCCTCGTCGGCAAAGCCGTACTGTCGGCACACGTCGTTGTAGAAGTTCTTACCCCGAGCTCCCATCCCACCGATGTAGAGAGCAGCCATGGGGCGGCCAAAGTCGCGGTACTGCGCCGCATCGTCGCCGATGGCCACCAGACCACCGGCCACCACATCAAGCTCGCCAAGAGTCGACTCCCGGCGGGCCTGGCCAGCAGCCACCGCGTCACCCCACACCTGGTCTATGCGTTCCGGGTAGACGAGAAACGGCAGCCAGCCGTCGCACGTGGCGGCCGTCTCCTCCACACTGCGCTGACCGAGGGCGGCGATGTAGATCGGGATCTCGGCACGCTTCAGGTGGTTGATGATCTTCAGCGGCTTGCCCAAACCGGTGCCCTGGTCGGGCGGCAGGGGGAGGGTGAACACGTCGCCGTCGTAGACGAGCCGTTCCCGACGCCACGCCGAGCGACAGATCTCGATGATCTCCCTCATGCGGGTCAGCGGCTTGGAGTACGGCAGGCCGTGGAAGCCCTCAATGACCTGAG
>JASLKB010000012.1:0-16833 GCA_030747775.1 Acidimicrobiales bacterium
ACGGCACCCACCCCACCCGGGGGAGGAATGAAAGACTGAGTCGGTGACGGCGCGAATTAATCGACGGATCATTCCAGCAGCGGCGCTCACGGGTCTCCTTACAGGCTTGCTCGTTTCCTCGACCGAGGAGTTCTTCTCGAGGGACGGAACCTTTAGCGGAACGGAGGCTCTAGCCACATTCGTTTCACTTCCCCTGGTCGCGGCATTTCTAGTCTCCACCGGTCTACGCCAACGTCGTCTTATTCCAAGGCTGACCGGCGTCGCCTATCTCACGCTTGCCATCCCACTATTTGGAATCGGCATGGGAGGAGCCAATGTCCTTCAGCAGGCACTCGGCGGTGTTGTCGGTGGCGGCTTCTGGGGTCTCCTCTTCGCCATCGACCTATCTCATAAAGGTGACGTTTCGAAATAAGGTTGCTTGCAGAGCCTGATAAGCAGAACTCCAACTGCAGGTCAGAGCGCCATCACCCGCTCCGACCGATAAGAGTCGGAAAGGGGGTGATTCGAGACCGACTACCTAGCCAGCCACAGCGAAAGCAAATATCGCCGCTACGGCAAATACTCCTCCGACGGCCTGCAACGGATACAGCCGCTCACCCAGAAGCCGCCAGGCGATGGCCACGCTTACCCCCGGAGCCAGGGCGATCAGGGCGGTGACCACGGCCGCTGAACCTCTGAGGTAGGCCGCCGTGCTCAGGGCCAGTGCCGTGGCGCTAGTAGCGCCCAACACCATTCCGTATCCAACGACCGCGCGATCGGGACGGAACGTCCCGGTACCCAACCTTACGACCACCGGAAGTACCACCACCCCGCTCAGCATCACTAGAAACGCCGGCAACTCGCCGGCCTCGGGAGCTGCCTGAGTGAGGAATACCCCGGCAACGCCGATGCTGGTCCCGGTCAGCACGGCTAGCCCGACCGTTCCGCTCCGTAGGAGTCGACCCAGCTCTGGAACTCCACCCTCACCCGACAACAGAGCTACGGCCACTAGGGCAAGGCCCACTCCCACCACCTCGATGCCATTCAGATACTGGCCGATGAACGGTCCAATAACGGCCGGCACGACGATCATCGTCAGACCGAAGATGGGAGCGAAGACAGCTACCGGGCCACGGGCCATCCCGAGGTACAACAGCGGTCGTGTGGACGCCATGAGCAGACCTGCGGCCGATGGCCAGACCACGTCAGCCGGACGCACGGTCTCGGGCGGACGGACGAGGAGAAACAGGCCTACGAGTACGGCCCCCACCATCGTTGCGACCATGGCTAGCCCTAGCGAGGACCTCTGTCGACCGGAGTGACGAATAGCGACCCCTCCGAGGAGGTCGCCGAAGCCGAACATGATGGCCGACAGACCAGCGAGGATGACAGGCACCGACACATGCTGCCCTAGTCTCAGTGGGGATGGGTGGAGTAATGGAGGTCAGAGGCCACGAGATCGCGGCAGATGCCGATCTGGCCGGCGCGGACCTAACTGATACCGACCTTCGCTCGGCAGACTTGACCGGCGCGTGGCTGGGCGGTGCCGTCCTCTCGGGATCAAACCTGTCTTACGCCCGACTGGTGGGTGCCGACCTCCGGCATGCCATTTGCCGGGGCACGATCTTCGACGATGCCGACATGCACCACGCCAACCTATGGAGTGCCGATCTCACTGGTGCACGATTAGGCGGCGCGATCCTCAGTCGGTCTTGGCTTGGCAATGCTCGCCTCACCGGCAGCAACCTCGAGTGTGCCGATCTCGGGGGCGCCTGGCTGACGGCTGCTGACCTCACCGGAGCGGCACTCGGCGCGGCCACCCTGGCCGGTACCTCCATGACCCGGACCTGCTTACGCGAAGCGGACCTCACAGGCGTCTTCGCTGGGGGCGTTGACCTCCGCAGCGCTGTCCTGAATGGCGCCACCATCCGTGCAGCCAACCTCTCCGGGGCAATTCTCCGCGGCGCCTCGCTCATCGGGACCGACCTCAGTTTCTCGGATCTGGTCGGCGCTGACCTATCCGAGGCACAACTTGACCTGGTGGTTCTAAACGGCACCCGTCATGACGAGACCACCCGGTGGCCCGACAACTTCAGCCCACCCTCGTCAGGTGGCTTGGACGACCACGACTAATCCGACCAGATCAAAGAAGGAAGCACACCGGCCATGACCAAGAACATTCCAGACCCTGGATTTCCGACCAGCCTCGACGGGGTCACGCCGGATTGGCTAACCACCGTGCTCCGGGACGCCGGCGTCTTGGACTGCGGTTCAGTTGCCGGCTTCGACACCGAGATCATTGGCCAGGGCGTAGGAATTATGGGTCTGCTCCACCGCCTCTACCTGACCTACGAAGGCGGTGACGGACCGGAGACCTTCATCCTCAAGTCACCGGTCCTCGACGAAGGGACCCGGTTCGTGGCCCGAACCTTTATGTTCTACGGCAAGGAGGTTGACTTCTACCGGACGGCAGCCGGCGACAGCCCACTGGTCACCCCCCGCTGTTTCACTGCCGACCATGATCCAGAAAGCGACGACTTTGTCCTGTTGCTGGAGGACCTCGGCGATGCTCAGGTAGTCAGCCAACTCGACGGTTGCCCGCTCAACCTGGCCGAGGCAGCCATCCGAGCCCTGGCACGCCACCACGCGGCCTTCTGGGAGTCGCCGGCCTTCGAGGACCGCCTCGCCTGGGTCCCCTACGGCTGGGACCCCCCTATGCCCCAGGGCGTCCAGCACGGGATGACCACTGCATGGGAGCCCTTTCTGGCCGGCTTTGGCGACTACCTAGACGAAGACATCCGTTCCATCGGCGAGCGCTTTCCGGCAGCAGCCGAGGAAATGATGTCGTTCCGGGCGGGACCCACAACCCTCTGCCACGGTGACTTCCGACTGGACAACCTGTTCTTCCGATCGGGTGAGAGCGGCCCTGAGGTCACGGCCATCGACTGGCAAATATGCGTCCGGACGGCCGGCGCCTACGACGTCGGGTACTTCATCAGTCAGAGCCTCACCATCGAGGACCGTCGGGCCCACGAGCAGCACCTCCTGGCCCTCTACCGGACCTGCCTCGCCGATGAGGGCATCGACTATCCGGCCGACCAGTTATTTGAGGACTACCGCCGAACTGTGCTGTTCTGTCTTTGCTACCCCGTCCAGTCCGGCGGCAGCATCGAGTTGGTTAACGATCGTGCGGTGCAGCTGGTCACCGAGATGTTGGATCGGTCCATCACCGCCATCCGGGACCTAAACGCCGGCGAACTCATGCCCTGAGACCCCCCGGCGCCGACTCTCGAGACTAGGCGGAGGTCTGGACCCTGGGGCGATCAGAACCTGAGATGGGCCGTGTTGTTGAAACTACGCAGCGATGGTCCGGCTAGTCCGGCACCCACAGTCATCACCGAAGCTGGCGCCACAAAGGTTCGCCACGCCACCTCATCGCCCACCCCCAGCGCCCAGGCCAACGCCGCCTTGATCGGTGATACGTGCGTGACTACCGCGATCTCACTCGTTCGCGATGCCTCGAACAAATCATCCAGGGAGGCTCGCACCCGCAGGCCGAGGGCCCGGTGTGACTCCCCGCCCGGAGGCGCCCAGTCCAGGTCAGAACGCCATACCTCCCAAGTCTTACGTGGTACCTCGGTCAACGGCCGACCGTCGAACTCGCCGTAGTCCATCTCGATCCACCGCTCGTCCACCTCGATAGGTGACCCGTCCGGTACAGCGAACGCCTCAGCTGTGCGACGAGTCCGCAGCAATGGGCTACAGACCACCCGGTCCACCGGACCCACCGCCCGAGCGACAGCCAACGCTTGGCGCTCCCCCACCTCATCCAGTTCGGGATCTAGGTGTCCCAGTAACAGCCCAGCTGCGTTGGCCTCCGTCTGCCCGTGTCGAATCACATGCAGCATCAGACCCTCCGAAGGGCGGTCAGTCGGCCCTCAGTCCACAGTGCCCGACGGGTCGTTGGATCCCCAAGACCAAACCGGCGCCACGCCCACACTCCGAGAATTAGGCCAACGAACTCCAGTAGAAGACCCGTTCCCAATCGCCCAAACTCGGGAACCCGAGACCCTCCTAGAGTGCCCAGACCAAAAAATGGCCACCAGAACACCTCGGTGTCAGACCAGGTGCCGTCCAGCACCAGATGAGCCAATAACCCAATGGGGAAGGCCAACCAACGCCGTTGCAAGAGGCGATGACCCCGGGCCACCACCATCACCCCTACGAGCAGAGCCACAGCGGTTATCGGCGTGTGCAGCACCCACGGCCCGCCGGCGACACCCTCGACCACTGGAAGGACCGCCCCTAAGGCCACAAGCCGAAAATCCATGGCTGGACTGTCGAAGACGAGAGCGACGGCGATCACCGCCCCCACGACGAACCAGACGAGCATGGGTCGAACCTCCTTCAGCGGAGCAGGTTCAGCGGACCACGAGCCGACCACACTCACTGCAGTCGGTCAGGGTTCCCGCCTCCATGAACTTGACCCGGTCGGCCTCCACCGCGGGCATGGCGTAGGGGCATCCACTGCAATCGGAGCCCGAGAAGCGCACCACCGCACTGGACCCGAAGGAGCGACGCCCCTTCTCGTATCGGGCAAGTACCTCGTCAGGCACCTCAGCCACAGCGATAGACCGGCGTTCAGCCGAAGCGGCGAGATCAGCCACTATCGCAGCCTCGGTCTCGTCCAGAAGGGTCCGCGCCCCGGCGAGGGTCGCATCCTGGGACTCACCGATGGCAGCTAGGGCCAACAGCTCAGCTTCGAGTGGTTCGATCAACTCCATGATCTCCAGAACCTGACCCTCGAGGTCGTCTTGACGTTTACGTAAGTGGCCCATCTCGTCCTGAAGGCTGGTGGCCTCCTTGGGAGACGTAATAGCACCGCCGTACAACTTGGCATCCAAGTCGGCCAGTCGGGCCTCTACGGCCGCCACCTCACCCTCGTAGCGCTTCTGACGGTGAGCATGGTCGAGTCGTTCGAGACCAATTCGCTCCACCTCGGTGGCAGTGGCCTGCCGGGCTGCCTCAGCATCATCCAGGGCTGTCCGCTCGGGCAGGTGGGACCTACGATGCTCTAACTGTCCCCGAGCCACGTCCTCGTCCTGCACGGCGAAGAGCGCATCCACGACGACCACCCTAGATCCAACGCCGGAGATCTGAGACCAGTGGACACGTTCCCATCAGTAGGCCCCATCCAACTTCGTGTGGTCCCAGGTAATGACCTTCTCGGGCTTGACGATGACGACGGTCCGCTTGGCGGCCCACAGCCCCACGGCCCCCTCGAAATGCTCTTCGGGGATCTCAGGCTCGTTACGACGCATCACCGCACGAGCTACCCGGCGGACTTCGTCAGCGCCGCCGGCGCCATCCTCAACGTGCATGACAGCCCTCCCCTTGATCATGGCGCCGCGGAGTTGGTCGTATTCCAACCCGTCCTCCAGAAGGACAGTGATGCGATCGTCCCTCCTCAGGTTCACGATCTTCTGTGACTTGGTATAGGTCCCGAAGGCAAAACAGTCGTCAACCATGGCGAACCAAAGCGTGGACAGATGGATGGAACCATCCTGACCATGACAGGCCACCTGGAGACTCTTCTGCTCGGCGATGAATGCCGCCAGTTCCCCGTCGGTCATCCTGATTCGGTCACGTCGACTCTCGCCCACGGGGTCCCCCCTATCTAAGCCTTCTACCTAGTCGTGCCGGACGACGGCCAACCTTCACCCCGGCCGTCGGATGGTAGGCCCCCCACCGGAGACGAGAGCTACGGAGGGCGACAAAACTAGGCACGCCCCACCAGGGGGAGGTGGGGCGTGCTATCGCTCTCGGCGTGATCGAACCGGGAATGGCCCGTAGCCGGAGGTACAGGCAGTTCCCTGGGGGGAGATGGGAACCGCCGTTGGAACACAAGTTACCCACTGGTCACCACGTCAGAGGGCTCGAAACCCGTGACATTGGACACCTGTGACCGGCGATCGGAACAGCACCGGCGACTAGGTTCGATCCCGTGACCCGACCGTCAGATGAACAACTCCGGGCCATCCTCGTGGACATGGTCGGGGCCCGAGCTCAGGCCGGTCGCTTGTGGAACCTCCAGCGTCAGGGACAAATCGGCACCTTGGCTCCGATCGACGGCCATGAGGCCGTGGTGGCTGCCACAGCCCACGCCCTCGACCCGGCTAGCGACTGGATCCTCCCGCAGTACCGGGAGCCGTTGGCCCTCCAGCGATTCGGCCCCGAGGTCCTCGATCAGTACATGCTCTACAACATCGGTCACCCCGACGGCAGCCGCCTTCCCCCGTCAGTACGGGTGGCGCCGTTGCAGATCTCTCTGGCCACGCAGATTCCCCACGCCGTCGGCCTGGCCTGGGGAATGACTCTGCGCCACCAGCCCGGCGTCACCACGGTGTTCTTCGGCGACGGCTCGAGTTCGGAGGGCGACTTCCACGAGGCGGTAAACCTGGCCGGCGTACTGAGAGCCCCGGTAATACTCCTGTGCGTCAACAACCAGTGGGCCATATCCACGCCGCTACACCAGCAGACGGCAGCAGAAAGTCTGGCCGATCGCGCCGTCGGGTACGGAATCCCCGGTGTACGTATCGACGGGAACGACGCTGCGGCTGTGTTCGATGCCGTAGACGAGGCCCGCCAACTGGCCCTCGGGGGCGGAGGGCCGACGCTCATCGAGGCGAACGTGTACCGACTCGGTGCCCACACCACGGCCGACGACCCAACCCGCTACGTCCCCGCCGAGGATCTGAGGGCGGCTCGAACGAACGACCCAGTCCACCGTCTGGTCAGCCACCTTGCCGACCTTGGCCTGTGGGACGACGGCGCTCAAGCCGAGATTGAGGCAGCGGCACTCGTGAGAATCGACGAAGCGTTCGAGCGGGCCATGGCCCGGCCATTGGCGGCTGATGCCGTGTTCGACCACTGCTTCCTCACCGACACACCTCGTATAGCGCGCCAACGAGCCACTCTGCTAGCGGCAGGCCCACACGGCCATTCCATATCTCCGAGGTCGACCGATGAGTAGCACGTCGGAACTGACCATGCTCCAGGCCATCAACGAAGCGCTCCACGGCGAGATGGCCCGCGATGAACGAGTGATGATCCTCGGTGAGGACGTGGGCCACGTTGGCGGTGTTTTCCGGGCCACCGAGGGCCTATTTGAGAAGTTCGGTGAGGCCCGAGTGGTTGATATGCCCCTTGCTGAGGGAGCGATCGTCGGCTCGGCCGTAGGGCTTGCCATGGCTGGCCTAGTCCCGGTGGTCGAGATCCAGTTTCTCGGCTTTTCCTACCAGGCCATGCACCAGATCGTCGGCCAGATAGCGCGCCTCAGGTACCGCTCCCAGGGCCGCTTCGAACCGGCCATCACCATCCGGGCCCCGTTCGGAGGAGGTGTTCGAACCCCAGAACTGCACTCGGATTCACTAGAGGGCCAGTTAGCGAACGTGCCCGGCCTCAAGGTGGTGGCACCCGCTACCGCTGCCGATGCCAAAGGCCTCTTGGCTGCATCAGTGAGGGACCCCGACCCGGTGATCTTTCTGGAGCCGCTGCGCGGGTACAGGGGTATTCGTGGCGAGGTGCCTAACAACGACCACGTGGTGCCCCTCGGATCGGCCCGCACGGCACGGAGCGGTGAAGATCTAGTGATCGTGGCCTGGAGCCACCAAGTTGAGGTGGCCTGTCGGGTGGCCGATTCCCTTGCCAAGGAGGGGCTGTCCATCGCCGTGCTAGACCTCCGGAGCCTCGTCCCTCTGGACATCGAGGCCATCGCGGTGGCGGTCGACCGGTGTGGGCGGGCGGTAGTCATCGAAGAGGCCGCCCAAACCGGAGGCTTCGGCGGTGAGGTAGTAGCCACCATCGTCGAGGAATGCTTCTGGTCGTTGGAGGCCCCGGTGGTACGGGTGTCCGGCTACGACGTCCCCTATCCGGTCGGGATGCTGGAGGACGCCTACGTGCCTGACGAGGCCCGAATCACTGCTGCCATCCGTCGAACTCTCGAAACGGCCTGAAGGACCGTTCCGTGGCCTTCATCTTCCGCCTACCTGACATCGGAGAGGGCCTCGAGGAGGCTGAAATCGTCGAGTGGTTCGTCGCCATCGGAGACGAGGTTCTCCGGGACCAGCCTCTGGTGGAGGTCCTGACCGACAAAGCCAGTTCTGAACTTCCCTCCCCGGTTGCCGGCACGGTGCTCCTCCTTGGAGCTGACGAGGGCACTCGGCTCCAGGTGGGCGAAGTACTGATCGAGATCGACGACGGAAGTACCGCTCCGAAGGTGGCCAGTGAACCCCTCTCCACCCAGACCAGCCCGACGAAATCCCAGCCCCCTACGCCACTCCCCGAGGTAGCCCCCCTGACAGCCCGCCCGAAGGCGGCCCCAGCCACTCGACGCCTTGCCCTCGACCTCGGCGTGGACCTGACCACGATGATCGGAACGGGCCCGGGTGGTCGGATCACCGTCAACGACGTCCACGCCGCCGCACCGGCGTCTACGAGCACCGGGGGACTTTCCAACGATGATTCGACGGCATCAGATGGACTCGGCCAAGCAGCGGCCGGTCGCCACGCTCTCCGTGGCATCCGGGGTGTAGTGGCCCGCAACATGACCCAGGCCTGGACGGAGATCCCTCACATCCACACCATGGACGAAGTGGATGCCTCGCTCCTGATCGACTTCCGGGACCGCATCCGGGACATGGATCGGTCCGGTGCTACACGGGTCAGCGTTCTAGTCGTGGCCGCTGTGGCCACCGCTCGGGCACTCCGTCGGTTCCCGGTGGTAAACGGGCACGTGGACGGCCACCCAGGCGACGCCATGGTCATCCCGGAACACATCCACCTCGGGATCGCCACGGCAACCAAAAGGGGGCTAGTCGTCCCAGTAGTGCACCACGCCGACACGCTCGACCTCTTTACCATGGCCGATCGAATCAGTTCAGTCGTCGGCGCAGCCCGCTCTGATGACCTGAGCGCGGCGGACCTATCAGGGGCCACATTCACCATCACCAACTACGGCTCTCTCGGTGGTCGGTTCGCCACCCCCATCATTCCGCCCGGACAGGGGGCGATCCTGGGCCTAGGAGCGGTGGCTGAACGACCGGTGGCCATCGACGGCGAGGTAGTGGCCCGACCCACCTTGCCCATGGTCCTTGGAGCCGATCACCGGCTGATCGACGGCGACCTCGCCGAGGCATTCCGACGGGCTGTGGCCGACGACCTCGCTGAGCCACTCCACCTGCTGATCGGAAGCTGATCCGATGGTCGTCGGAGAGGTGTCCACTCCGGTCGACCTACTGGTCATCGGTGCCGGACCCGGTGGATACACCGCAGCGCTGCACGCCGCCCGCCTGGGTCGCGAGGTGACCCTTGTGGAGCGCGATGCAATCGGAGGAACCTGCCTGAATTCGGGGTGCATCCCGTCCAAGGCTCTGATCGAGGTAGCCGATGCATACGCCATGTCCGGCAAGATCCGCGCTTGGGGCATCGATTCAACCTCGACGGTCGACATGACCCAGGTTCGCGCCCACCTCGATGGCATGGTCCGTGAGTTGACCTCCGGGGTGGACAAGTTGCTATCCGATGCCGGTGTACAGATTCTGACGGGGCACGCCCGCTTCACCAGACCAAGCCGCGTGTCGGTCGAACACGGGGACACAGTTGAGTTCCTCGACTTCACCGACGCCATCGTGGCCACCGGATCACGCTCCATCGAACTTCCCAATCTTCCACTGGATGGTGCACGGGTAGTGGGTTCAGCCGGACTCCTGGCGTCCGATTCGCTCCCCGAGCACCTCGTGCTCGTAGGGGGTGGCTATGTGGGCGTTGAGTTGGGTTGTGCGTTTGCCAAATTGGGTAGCGAAGTAACGATCGTTGAAATGGCCGACCGAGTGCTTCCAGGCTTTGACGCCCGGACCGCCCGGCTAGTGGAGCGGGGCCTCCGGCGCCTCGGCGTCGGCCTTTGCACCGGCTGTCGAGCAGTGGGGACCGACGAACACGGCCTTCTCGTGGAGGGCATTAAACCCAATGGCGGAACGGTGACGCTGCCGGCCGACCGGATCGGGGTGGTCGTCGGACGACGCCCGGATGCCGACTCGGTGGCCCTCACCCGGTCGGGTGCCATCGTGGAGCCGTCGGGCCACGTGCGAGTGGACGCCACCAGATGGGCTACTGACGGGGTATATGCAATCGGCGACCTCACACCCGGCCCGGCGCTCGCCCACAAAGCCACCGCCGAAGCTGAAGTGGCCGTCGACGCCGCCTGCGGGCGCCCTGCGGCATTCGATCCCGCGGCGATCCCTATGGTGGTGTTCGGCGACCCTCAGGTACTGTCGGTGGGCCTGACGCTGGACGAGGCCACCGAGGCGGGCCGGACACCATCGTCCTTCCGGTTCCCGCTAGGCGCCTCGGGTCGAGCCCGCACACTGGGCGACACCGAGGGCACCGTGACCGTGGTGGCCGACATGGAGGGTACGGTCATTGGCGTTCAAGCCGTAGGGGGTCACGTGGCCGAACTAGCTGGCGAGGCGGTCCTTGCCGTGGAGACGGCCGCCACCGTGGAGGACATCGCAGGCACCATCCACGCCCATCCAACGCTGGGCGAATCACTCATGGAGGCGGCACTGGGGCTGGCCGGCC
This sequence comes from Acidimicrobiales bacterium, assembly GCA_030747775.1. Classification (GTDB taxonomy): domain Bacteria; phylum Actinomycetota; class Acidimicrobiia; order Acidimicrobiales; family MedAcidi-G1; genus UBA9410. Next base: position 10,618 of record JASLKB010000012.1, read on the forward strand.
GACCTGTCCACACCCGTTAGCCACCGATGCTCGGGTTAGGGCACCTCGGCCAAGATTCCGCTGCCAGCCATGAGTAGGCCAACCCTCTCCACGGTGGCCTCGGCGACGTCCATGACGGCCACGATTCGACCCTCGAACATCACGGCCACCCGGTCGCTGAGGGCCAGCACCTCGTCCAGATCTTCGGAGATCACCAGAATGGCGTTGCCCGCAGAGCGCTCCTCAATGAGCCGCCGGTGGATGTACTCGGCAGCTCCGATGTCCACACCGCGCGTGGGCTGGGCGGCCAAGAGCACCTTCGGCTGCCCGGACAGTTCCCGGGCCAAGATCAGCTTCTGAATGTTGCCGCCAGACAGGGTGGCGGTTGTCGTTTCCAGCGTCGGTGTCTTGACGTCAAATCGTTCCACCAGCTCGCGACACCGCTCGACGATCTTGCCGAGGCGGAGAATCCCTCGGCGACTAAACGGCTCGCTGTCGTGGGCCACGAGAATCAGGTTCTCAGCTACGGAAAACTCACCGACCACCCCGTCCCGCATCCGTTCCTCGGGTACGTACGCCAACCCAGCGGCCCGCACCTCGCTGGGGTGCCGCCCGGTCACCTCTGCGCCGTCGATCTTGATGTCACCGTCGACCACTGGGCGCAGGCCGGCTATGGCTTCGGCCAGTTCCCGTTGCCCGTTACCGGACACTCCAGCAATGCCCAGCAATTCTCCAGAACGCACCTCGAAGTTGCACCCCCTCACCGCGTCCACACCCCGGTCTCCCGCCACACGAAGGTCCTTGACGGCCAGACGCACCTCACCCGGCTCGAACCCCGGCCGGTCAGGAGCCAACTGCACCTCACGACCCACCATCATGTCGGCGAGTTCGGCCTTGTTCGTCTCCGATGGCGTCGTCTCACCAGTCACCCGACCGTCCCGCATGACGGTGATCCGGTCGGCTAGGGACAGCACCTCTCCCAACTTGTGGGAGATGAAGATCAGACCCACCCCATCGGCAGCCATGGTCCGGAGTATGACGAAGAGTTCTTCCACTTCGATAGGAGTGAGCACGGCCGTCGGCTCGTCCAGGACCAGTAGCCGACAGTCGCGGTAGAGCGCCTTTACGATCTCTACCCGCTGGCGCTCCCCGACTGCCAACTGCCACACGTGGGCTGACGGGTCCACGTGCAGGCCGTACCGGGATGAGAGGTCACGAATCCGCTCAGCCACTTCGCTGGTATCGAGAATGAAGCCGCTAGGGGCCAGGCCGAGGGCGACATTTTCGGCCACTGTAAGGGTGGGCACCAGCATGAAGTGCTGATGAACCATGGCCACCCCGGCCTCGATGGCGTCGGCCGGCGTGGTGATACCGCTGGACCGACCGTGGAGTCGGACTTCACCTTGGTCAGGTCGGTACAACCCGTGGAGCACTTTCATCAGCGTGCTCTTGCCTGCACCGTTCTCTCCGAGCAGTGCATGGATCTCGCCAACTGCAACGTCGAAGTAGACGTCGTCGTTGGCCAGCACTCCAGGGAACCGCTTGGTTATCCCATTAAGTTCAAGGAGGGGCGTATCGACGATCATCGTTAGTGCTGTGCCCCCGATCCCCGGTTTCGTCCGGCGGCCCGGTCGATCCACCGATCACTCGACAGAAGGGCCGGGCCACTGGACGCAGGAGAAATCAGGCCCCAGTCTCGGTGAAGCCGGCCGAGATGTCCTTGACGGCCTTTTCGCCAATCTTCCTGGCGTGGCCGGCGTCCACGCCCTCGTTGAACTCGATCGCCAGACCACCGTTCTCAAGCGTGATGGTGTGGGATTCCCCACCTAGGTCCCCCTGCTTGATGCCATTCACAAGGCCTTGCAGGACGACCTCCCATTTGTACACCTGCGAGGCCACGACGATGTCGGGGCCAAGGGCAGTCTGGTTGGACTGGGTCCCAAACCACTTCGCACCGTGTTCAGCGGCCACGCCTGTGGCACCGACCACCATCTGGGCCGTACCGGTCAGGATGTCAGCACCGTTGGCCACATGGCCCTGGGCGGCCTCTGCGGCTAGGGCGACGTCACTGAACGACTCGATGTAGTTCACGTTGACTGTGATCCCAGTGACGCTCTCCGTAGCGCCATTCACGAAGCCGTCGACATACAACTTGGCATCGCCTACAGCGATCGGACCGATGACGCCGATGATGCCCGTGCTGGTCATGCTGGCAGCCATGGCGCCCATTACGTACCCGCCCTGATCGGAGGCCGCCGTGTAAGCCGATACGTTCGGCAAGCCGAAGGTGTCGGCAGAGGTTCCCCAGGCGAAGGCCACGTCCGGGAAATCGGGGGCGATCTCCTGTAGCGAACCGCCGTACTGGGAGCCGTGGGCAATGACCAAGTCGTACCCCTCCCCGGCATAAGCCCGAATAGCGGCCGCAGCATCGTCCACGATGAAGGTGCCATCGGTGACGTCGACAGCGCTGACCCCGGTCAGGGCACCGACTCCGTCCACAATGCTCTGGGAGAACGCCAGATCGTTACTAGCACTCGGCGCCACGATGGCGATTCGAAATCCGTCATCCCCTCCGGTCGCAACCTCACCATCTGAGCCACATGCCCCCGCCAGGAGGCCCAGGACCGCCGACAGGACCACAAGGCCCAGAAACTTCCGATTCTTTCGTACCTGCATGATGATCCTTTCGCCAGGTCCAGTCCGACCGAACCACCGGTCGAGATCTCTGGTCATCCTCGCGCATCGCGTCGTTACTGCCCACGATCGAACGGCCGCGTCAACGCAGCCGGTTGGCCGACCGTCCGACTGATGGCCACGAGGGCGAGGATGGTCAGCACGGCGGGCGCCATGGCCGTGAGGCTGGAAGCGGCGCCTGAGACCAGACCGAGTGTCTTCCACTGAAGCACGGTGGCCGACACCATCCCGAATAAAAGCGCCCCGCCCATCACGCCTATCGGACGCCAGGCTCCGAAATAGACCAATGCGATTGCGATGAATCCCTGCCCATTGGTGAGATTCTGCTGAAAGATGCCTAGTTCGGCGGCTAGCACGGCACCAGCCAGGCCAGCGAGACCGTTGGCCAACAGGATGGTCGTGTAGCGGACCCGGAGAACGCTCACGCCGAGGCTGTCAGCCGCCGCCGGATTTTCGCCCACGGCCCGCACATTCAATCCGAACGTGGTGTGATTCAAAAAGAAGGCCACCACGGGAACTAGGAGAAATGCGATGTAGACCAGCACCGAATGTTGGAAAAACATCTCGCCTACCTTCGGAATGTCGGCTAGCAGCGGTAGATGCAGATCTCCGAAGCCACGAATGGGCATCGGGGTCCCAACCTTCTTCTGAAAGAGCAGGTCACTGATGCCCAAGCCAAACAAGAAGATGCCGATGCCGCTGATGCCCTGCTCGGCGCGCAGGCTGACCGTGATCACGCCGTAGATAAGGCCCATAACCAGACCGACAGCGATGCCGACCAAGATCCCAGCGATCGGGCTTCGTGTCTCGAGGATGGTCCAGTAGGCGCCGAACGCCCCGAGCAGCATCACTCCGTCGACACCCAGATTGAGGACTCCGCTGCGCTGCCCGATCGTCTCACCTAGGCCAGCAAGCAGGAACGGTGTCGCGAGGCGGATCCCGGAACCAACTACAAAGACCAGCGAGGCCACGGTGAAGAACTCGTTCACGGGCCGCAGTCCAATTCCTCAGACATCGCCAACGCCGGCTCGCCGGACCGGCTGGTTGCGCGCTCCCGACCGATGGCCCGACCCTGCCCCCAACTCTCGCTCACAACCCGACGGAGTCGGTCGCTGCTCACCACAAAGACCACCACAAGGCCGTTCAGCCCGACAATCAGGGCGGCCGGAACCTGGACGGCCCGCTGCATGGCGTTGGCGCCAAACTGCAACCCACCGAAGAAGAACGACGACGGGATGGTCCAAAGGGGGTGGAGGCCACCGAACAGGGCGGTCACGATGCCGTTGAAGCCAGCCGAACCCGTGAACCCCACACTGGAGCCGTCGGTCACAAACCGGTGTGACTCACTCCCAAATACGAGAATGGCCCCAGCCAGACCACACATGGCTCCACTAAACGTGAGGGCGGCCACGATGGTCCGCTTTACAGGCATCCCGGCATATCGGGCTGCCGCGCTCGAATGGCCGACGGCGCGTAGCCGATAGCCCAACGAAGTCCGCCACAGCAGCACATAGGCCAGGCCGGCCATCCCCACTGCCACCAGTACCCCGATGTGCAGTCGGGTCCCGCCGGGCAGCAACGGAAGATCGGAGTTTTCCGATAGGCGCTGGGTCTGGGGTAGGCGCCCGTGCTCCTTCTCGTAGGGATCCATGATCAGGTCCCGCAACAGGAAGTTCATGAGCTGCACGGCCACGATGTTGAGCATGATCGTGGACAGGATCTCATTGACCCCGCTGTAGGCCTTCAACGCACCGGGGATCGCTCCCCAGATCGCCCCGCCCACTAGACCCCCTACCAGCACCAGAGGAACGAGGACCGGCCGCGGCAGGTCGCCGCAACTGAGAGCGACCAACGTGGACAAGATCGCGCCAGCAATCATCTGGCCCTCGCCACCGATGTTGATGACCGATGCCCGGAAGGCGATACAGATACCGATACCGACCAATAACAGTGGCATCGACTTCAGCGCCGTATCGGCCAGTGCGTCAACATCACCGAAAGCACCTTTGAGCAGTGCCTGATAGCCCTCCAACGGGTTGGCCCCGAGGGCCAGAAGCATTCCGGCTCCAATCAGGAAGGCAGCAAGCACGGCGACCACCGGCACCAGCGGTCCCGCCATCTGCGGCCCGGTCACGTACGCGAGTCGCTCCCGCAGCCATCTCCCCATCGAGGCGAAAGTTTCCCTGTTTCCACCGACACGGTCAACGATTTGCAGGTCGAGGAATACGCCGGCCGGAATCGCCGCGATACCGTCCTCCGATGCCCGACAACGTCCCACCCGGAGATGGCAACTCCCGGCCATCCACACGCCTAATCGACCATGTCGATATCGACCGGAAGGTGGGGTCAGGGGGCTACAAGTGGACCTACCGAGCCCCCCGCTGGATCCCTGCCTTCGTAGCCGAGCATGACCTGGGGCCCTTTCCAGCCATGACGGAGCGGCTCAGAGAGGTGGTCGACCGAGGCGGGTTCGGCTACCACACCACCGTTGACCACATGATCGAGGCGTTCTGCGCCTGGTCGGCCCGCCGACACGACTGGGAACCAGACCCTGGTCTCGTGGTAGCCAACGCATCGGTGCTCCAGGGTGTCTGGTCCTGTGTGGAGGCGTTTACCGAGCCGACCGGAGCTGTGGTCCTAACCCCGCCCATTTACTTTCCGTTCAACGACATCGGCCCCACTACGGGTCGACGGACCGTGGACTGGCCACTGGTTCGAAACGAGGACGGCTGGCACTACGACCTCGACCATCTGGCCCACCTGCTGGCCCACGATCCCGGGATTCAACTACTGCTGCTGTGTCATCCCCACAACCCAACAGGTCGGACACTGGCTTTCGACCAGTTAGCTCAAATCGTCGATCTGGCGACGAGGTACGACGTGGTAATTGTGTCCGACGAAATCCATGCCGACTTCACGTTTCCGGGCAGCACCCACGTCCCTATGGCCATCGTGCCCGGTGCCGCGAGTCGCACCGTCACCGTCACTTCGGGCATCAAGACGTTCGCCATCGGTGGGCTTCGTGTGTCAGTGACCGCCTTCGCCGACGAAGGTCTCTTCACTCGATATCGACGCATACCAGAGCACCTGCTGGGTAGCCCTAATCGGATGGGAAGTGAAGCCGCCGCCACCGGATGGGAGCTAGGAGATGAGTGGGTCGACCAGCTCGTCTCCCTGTTTGACCGCCATCGCCACCACCTTGTGGAGCGACTGGCCGAAGAGGCCCCAGAAGTCCGTGTCCATCTTCCTCAGGCGACGTTCTTGGCGTGGCTGGACGTCTCGGCCTACGCACCCGGCGACCGTCCGGGCCGCTGGCTTCGGGACCAGACTGGCGTGGACTGCAAGGACGGTCCGCTGTTCGGCCAGGGTGGGGAAGGCCACGCCCGGATGACCTTCGGGACCTCGACCGCCCTGTTGGACGAGATGATCGACAGGATTGTCGACGGCCTGCCGCGCCCGCAGGTGCGCTAGCGTGTCGGCTACCAGCGAGAGTCGTTCGGGCCACCAGCAAGGTGGGCCGTTCGCCGTTTTACCGAGCGATTT